>SKKZ01000040.1 GCA_007123455.1 Coriobacteriia bacterium
AGCGCAGCATCGCATCAGGCAGCCATCACGAGCTTTGCCGGGGTATCCATGCCGAGCAAAACGCGGTCATCCAGGCGGCCAAGCACGGCATCACTATCGATGGCGCGACAGCGTACACGACTCACCAGCCGTGCGTACTCTGTGCCAAGATCCTCATCAACGCCGGTGTCGTCGACATCGTGTACCGCGATGCCTACCCTGATTCGCTTGCCGAGGAGATCCTTGCCGAGGCAGGCATCACGCCGCGCTGCCTGGCCGGTGGTGAGGTGCGTTGAGCATGCAGCAGATAGCGCTACTGATGGCTGTCGGCGCGATGACGACCCTGCTCCTCACACCTATCGTGCGCCGCGTATCCCTCCGATTCGGGCTCGTCGATGAGCCGGGTGGCCGCAAGGTCCATTCCGGCGCGATTCCCCGTGTCGGAGGTGTGGCGATCGTCGGGGGCTTTTCAGCAGCGCTGGCCCTACAGCTTGTGGGCGAACTCTTCTGGGGCTGGAGGGTTGCACTGACAGGCGGCAATCCCCAGGTGGTCGGCTGCATCGCGGGTATGCTGGTAGTGTTCGCGGTCGGGTTGCTCGACGATGCCGTCACCCTGGGAGCCGGTCAGAAGCTTCTGGGTCAGCTGGCAGCGGCTGCACTTCTCATCGGCTTCGGTCTGCGCATCGAATTCATCGGCAACCCGTTCGGTGGCCTCATCATGCTCGGGTTGCTGAGCATACCGGTGACGGCGATCTACGTGGTCGCGTTCGCGAACGTCATCAACCTCATCGACGGACTCGACGGGTTGGCGGCAGGCGTGAGCGCGATTGCGGCGGTCACACTGCTCGTTCTCGCGCTGCAGGGCAATCACCTCGTGGCAGCCGTGTTCGCTGCGGCTTTGATCGGCACGTGCCTGGGTTTCCTGCGCTACAACTTCAACCCGGCGAGTATCTTCATGGGTGATTCGGGCTCGATGTTTCTCGGCTTCACGCTGGCTGCCATCTCGCTTCTGGGCGTGATGAAGTCTGTCGCTGCTATCGCGCTGGCCGTACCACTGCTCGTCATCGGCGTACCGATCTTCGACACCGCAAGTGCGATCATCAGACGCTTGCGGCATAAACGCCCCATCCAGGAGGCTGACCGTGGCCACATCCACCATCGCTTGCTAGGCCGGGGTTTCGATCAGCGGCAGACGGTGCTCATCATCTATGTGTGGTCGGCGGCCCTCGGAGTCGGCGCGTACGCGATGCGCTGGGCGCCGACGTCAGTGCGACTGCTGAGCTTCGCCGTGCTGGCGGGGCTGTCGATCGTCATGGCCTCATGGCTCGGCCTTTTCGATCTGGCGCACCACCACGGAGATGAGACATCGGACGCAAAGAGTGGCGAACGCGAGAATCCAACGACCTCCGGCACCCCGGACTCCGTCGGATAGCCCCCGCATCGGCTCCTTGCCCGCCCCGAGGTGTTCGTGTACGATGGGCACGCTTTCCGAGACCCCCGGTCGGAAAAGCGGCTTCCGGCGATGTGACGATACCAGTCTCATCTGACGCCCGGACCGTCTTCTCACCCGATTCCGTGGCTGGTCTCGCGTCCGGCACCATGCACCGATGAAGAGGGGTCCGTCGCTGTCTCCTGCACTCGTCGATAGCGCACTCGCGTTGCTCGGTCAACCGGTCGTTGCCGCGTTGCTCGGCATCGTGTTCGGTGTCGGCCTTCTACTTGCCTCCCGGGCGAGTTTCCGCGCCATCACCCCTGAATCTCCCGAGGCCGGGCTCGTCTTCGCAGCGGTCTCCTTGCTGATTCGCATGGCGCTCGCGGCGGGAGTGCTCTTCGTCTACCATCGCTTCATATCGCACGGATTCGTGCCGTTCGCAGCAGGAGTGGCGGGCGGTTTTCTCGTCCTGTACGGCGTGGAACTGACACGCTACGGGCGGATACTCGTACGGCCCCGGTGAAGGAGGAAGGAAGCGCGTGGACCAGTTTGGGGACAAGCTCGCATCGAAGCTCCACCACTACTCGGTGCTGCCATGGAACGACGTGTACGGGTCGGTCGAGGCCGCCGAGGCCTTCGTGCTCACGAACTACATATTCTTCCTGATCATCTCGTTCGTCGTAACGCTCGGATTCATGCTTCTGGCCGCAAGGAAGCTCGATATGGTTCCCAGCGGAATCGGTAACGTTGCCGAGGCGGGATACGAGTTCATCCGCAACATGTGCAACGAGGCGATGGGCAAGGAGGGTCAGAAGTACGCGCCGTTCATCGCGACGCTCTTCTTCTTCATCCTCTTCAGCAACCTGATCGGGCTGATCCCGGGCGCGCTGCCCGGCACGGGCACCATCGGCGTGACCGCTACGCTGGCCGTCATGGTCTTCGTGCTCTATAACTTCATCGGTTTCAAGAAGCACGGCTTCATCGGATACCTGAAGAGCTTCGTGCCGTCGGGTATCCGCGAGATGGGATGGGGCGGGAAGCTCACCCTCGGTGTATTCGTCTTCGTGCTCGAGGTCGTCGGGCACTTCCTCAGGCCACTCACGCTGGCCGTCCGTCTTTTCGCCAACATGTTCGCAGGCGGCATGATCCTCGGCATCTTCGGCATCTTCGTGGTGATCGGCGTCGCCCAGCTCAGCGCGGGCGGGTTCGCCATCGCGGGACTGAGCACCGTGATGCTGCTGATCATGTACGCGTTCAAGCTTTTCGTCGGGTTCATCCAGGCGTACGTGTTCGCGCTGCTGACGTCGGTCTACATCGGCGGAGCACTCCACGCGGACGAGCACTAGAAACGGGTTTCAGCCGGGACCTCGTCCCGGTGTCGGAATAGGTAGTCGGAGACCCGTACGGGGTCTCGGAATGAAGGAGGATCACTGGTGGAAGGCTCTCTGAACGTACTCGGCGCCGGTCTTGCGTATGGTCTGGCCGCCATCGGCCCGGGCCTCGGTATCGGTATCGTCGGCGGCAAGGCCGTCGAGGCGATGGCTCGCCAGCCCGAGATGGCCGGCAAGGTCCAGACCACTATGTTCATCGCCATCGCGTTCACCGAGGCGCTCGCGCTCCTCGGCTTCGTTCTGGCTCTGATCCTCAGCGCTTAAGTCAGCGCTGCCGAGAGTGGAGGTAGTAGAGCCATGTTTGTAGGAGTCGCCTACGCAGCCGAAGAAGGCGGATCCGCGATCTCAGTCGTGCCGGTACTCTCCGAGATCTGGCCGTCGATCATCGCGTTCGTCATCCTCTTCCTGCTGCTCAAGAAGTTCGCGTTCGGCCCCATCTCCAACACGCTGGATAAGCGTGCCGCGACCATCAAAGAGTCCCTCGAGAAGGCCGAGGAGACCAAGGTCGAGGCCGAACGCATGCTCGAGGAGTACAAGGCACAGATGGCAGAGGCGCGCGGTGAAGCCGGCAAGGTCATCGAGCAGGGCCGCAAGGTCGCCGAGTCGATGAAGGCCGAGATCGTCGCCCAGGCCAATAAGGACGCCGAGTCGATCGTCGCTAAGGCCCACGAGGCCATGGAGACCGAGAAGAAGGCGGCCATAGCCGAGCTCCAGGCTTCGGTGGCCGACCTCTCGGTTGCAGTGGCAGGCAAGCTCATCGGGGAGAAGCTCTCCGCCGATGAGCATGCGCGACTCATCGAGAAGTACGTCGCCGAGGTGGGCAGCCTCAATGACAACTAGCGAGATCGCAAGGACCTACGCACGGGTCCTCTACGACCTCGCCTCGACTGCCGATGCGGTCGATGCGGCCGACGAGGGCATTCGCGCCGCGGCAGAAGCAGTCCGTGGTCATCTCGATCTGCGGACCGCGCTCTCCGACGGCGGCGTGCCTGCCGAGAAGAAGCGCGATGTGCTGCGCGAGATCTTCGGTGAGGCAGTACCCCCCGAGGTCCTCGCTGTCGTCACCCTGGCGGTGGAGAGAGGTCACACCGAGGCGCTCGGTGACATTGCGCGGATCTTCGGCGAGATTGCAGAGTCAGAACGGGGCATCGTCGTGGCCGAGGTCACGACCGCAGTACCGCTTGCCGACGCGCTACGCTCGTCGATCACGGAGAAACTCGCCGCTTCGCTCGGACGTCCCGTTTCACTACGCGAGCGGGTCGATGTGTCGATAGTCGGCGGCGTCATCATCAAGGTCGGTGGCCGCGTGCTGGACGGGAGCCTTTCCTCCCAGCTCGACGCGGTCCGGGCCGGCCTGTCTACCACATCGCAGGGAGGTGAGGCGTAAGTGGCGGAGATCACCGCACGCGCCATCAGCGACGTACTCAAAGCGCAGCTGGAGCGCTTCGAAGCAGAGATCGACGTTCGTGAGGTCGGTACCGTGCTGCAGATCGGCGACGGTATCGCCCGTGTCGACGGATTGCGTGGTGCCATGGCCGGCGAGCTGCTCGAGTTCGTCGGTGAGGGCGGCACGGTCGTCTACGGCATGGCCCTCAACCTGGACGAGAACGAGGTCGGTGCCGTGCTCATGGGCAACGTGACGGCCATCAAGGAGAACGACACCGTGCGCACCACCGGTCGCACCGTCGAGGTTCCCTCGGGCAAGGGCTTGCTCGGCCGGATCGTCAGCCCG
>SKKZ01000161.1 GCA_007123455.1 Coriobacteriia bacterium
CGCCCCTCCCCGCCTGAGGGCACGAGCCCGGTATCTTTGAGAAGCGCGGGCAGAAAGACCTCCTCGGGCAGCTCGGCCGAGTACTCGGGGATGTCCTCCGGAGCCTCCCGCTCCTTGAAGACCCGATCGAATGCCTCCTCGGCATCGCGTGCGGCTTTCGCGGAGTGGTACAGACCCACTATCTCCCGGGCCAATCGACGCTTGACCTGGTTCGGGTGGGCCACGCCGGCAACCAGATCCGTCTCGAGCACGTCGACCTCCTCCACCGGCAGCGCGGTGCACAACCGGTAGTACTTGACCATGAGCTCGTCCGGGATCGACATCACTTTGCCGAACATGTCGGCCGGCTCATCGGTCAGGCCCACGTAATTACCGTAGGACTTGCTCATCTTCTGCACGCCGTCGGTGCCTTCGAGCAAAGGAAGCGTCAGACAGACCTGCGGCTCCATTCCCTCCTTCTCCATGAGCTCACGCCCGGCGAGAAGGTTGAAGAGCTGGTCGGTGCCGCCGAGCTCTACGTCAGCCCTGATGGCTACCGAATCATAGGCCTGGGCCATCGGATAGAGCAGCTCGTGCAGAGAGATGCCGACTCCCTCGCGATACCGCTTCTGGAAGTCGTCGCGCTCCAGGATGCGCGCGACTGTGAACCGGCTCGTCAGGCGAATCAGATCCGCGAAGCCAAGCCCGGCCAACCACTCCGAGTTGCGCCGCATGGTCGTATGGTCCGGGTCGAGGATCTTGAACGCCTGCTCTATATATGTCTGTGCATTCACTTCGATCTCGACAGCTGATAGCGCGGGACGCGTGGAGTTGCGACCCGACGGGTCGCCGATAAGTGCGGTGAAGTCGCCGATGATGAGCACGACCTCGTGGCCGAGGTCCTGGAATTGCCGCAGCTTGCGCAGCGGGACGGCGTGGCCGAGATGCAGGTCGGGTGCGGTCGGGTCGACACCCAGCTTTGCGACGAGCGGCCTGTTCTGGGCAAGCTTCTGACGCATGGCGTCCCCGGGCACGAGGTCTGCGGTGCCGCTCTGTATCACATGGAGTTGCTCGTCTGGGGACAGCACGGTCGTGGCCGCTCCTTCGCCTCAGTGGGTGCGTTCTCTCCAGCGTCCGGGGTTACACTTTGGTGACTCACTCGTGCCTGCCCCGTGAGTGCGTGTCATACTCTAGCACGATGCACGCCCCCGGACGGCGTACTACGGCACGCGGATGGACGCCGTTGCGACGCGCGTCGGACCCCCGACACACAGGTGATATGAGCCACTACGACGACGATGCACGGCGCCGCTCCAGTCAAGACCGGAGCGAGCGGCCCAAACCACGACCGCGCCGGCGACGGCGCACGACCGGTGACGCCAAGCGTGCGGTACCCCGTGCCCGAAAAGCATCGCAAACCCGCACCGGGACCGGCAGCCGCTCGACAGCGAAGCGCATGCCCGCCCGCTCGAAAGGCACCCGGCAGCGCACCGGTTCCAAGCGTGGCCCGAGACCTGCGAACGCCGCCCGGAGGGCTCCCCGCCGTCCGGCGCGTATAGCCGGAAGTACCCGGCGCCGACGCGTACTGAAGCTGTTCGGCATCACGGCCCTCGTCCTCACACTGCTGCTCGCTTTGACCGGAGGTGTCGTTTACGCATCCATCGCGCGCGACCTTCCCGACCCTGAAGGTAAGGCGAAAGGACGCGACCAGACCTCGGTGGTCTACGACCGCAACGGTGAGGAGCTCGCCAAGCTCTTCGCCGACCAGAACCGTACCGACCGGAAGCTCGCCGACATACCTGAGGAACTGCGCAACGGCGTGATCGCCACGGAGGACGGCAGATTCTACGACCACAAGGGAGTCGACCCGATCGGCATCGCGCGCGCCTTGTGGGTCGACATCCGGGCGCGCTCGGCGGCGCAAGGTGGATCGACGATCACCCAGCAGTACGTGAAGAACGCCTTCGTGACACCGGAGCAGACCCTCAAGCGCAAGCTCTCAGAGGCGCTCCTGGCGTACCGTATCGAAAAAAGCTACAGCAAAGACCGCATCCTCGAGCTCTACCTCAACACGATCTACTTCGGGCATGGGGCATACGGAGTGGAAGCCGCCGCCCAGGTCTACTTCGGGAAGAGCGTGACCGATCTCGACCTTGCCGAGTCCGCGATGATCGCCGGCGTGATCAAGTCGCCCGGGCGCTACTCTCCCTACCTCGAACCGGAGTCCGCCACCAACCGGCGGGCGACGGTACTGCGCCAGATGACCGATCGGGGGATGATCGCCGAAGCCCGCCGCGTCGAGGCCGCCGCTGCCGAGTTCGAACTTGCCGGGCTCGGCAGGAGCGACACGGTGGCACCATACTTCATGGAGTACGTCAAAGCGCAGCTCATCGAGGAGTTCGGCGCGGAAACGGTGTTCCGTGGCGGCATCAGCGTCACCACCACGCTCGACGTGAAGATGCAGCGTGCGGCCGAATCAGCCGTCGCAGATGCGCTCGACCGTGAGGACGATCCCTCGGCAGCACTCGTGGCACTCGACCCGAAGACCGGCGAGATACTGGCGATGGTCGGCGGACGCGATTTCGCAACCCAGCAGTACAACGTTGCTGTCCAGGGACAGGGCCGACAGCCGGGCTCGGCATTCAAACCCTTCGTCCTGGTCACCGCGTTGCAGGAAGGCGTGACCGCCGAAGATGCGTTCGAGGCCGGCGCCTCGGAGTTCTCACTGCCTAACGGACAGACCTGGAAGGTCACCGGGGCTACCGGCGGCCGAAGCGGGCCGATGCGGCTGCGTGAAGCCATGGAGAAATCCGTCAACTCCGTCTTCGCGAAGCTCATCCTTGATGTCGGGCCCTCTGACGTCGTGGACACCGCTCACTCCATGGGCGTGACGGGCGACATCACGCCTGTTCCGGCCATCGCCCTCGGGGGACACGAGCAAGGTGTCACCCCGCTCGACATGGCCTCGGCATACGGCACCCTTGCCGCAGGCGGGCAGCGCTCAACACCGTTCGGCATACGGTCGGTGACCAGTGCCGATGGAACGAGCCTGCTAGAGGCCGGGCCGGAAGTGGATGCGGCCATAGACCCTGCCGTCGCCTACCTGACAACCGACGTCTTGCGCGGCGTCATCACACGCGGCACCGCGGGTGCGGCGGGAATCGGCAGACCTGCTGCAGGCAAGACCGGCACGACTCAGAAGTATCGTGACGCCTGGTTTGTCGGATACACGCCCGACCTGGTCGCCGCAGTGTGGGTCGGGTATCCCGAGGCCCAGCGCGAGATGAACGATGTCCACGGACGACGAGTGACAGGCGGCTCGTTCCCGGCCGAGATCTGGGCAGCCTTCATGCGAAAGGCGCTCGAGGGCACGGATGCGGTGGACTTCGAACGTCCACAGGGACTCGAGAACGCGTCCGTCTGCCGGGAATCGGGAGAGCTGTCGACCGAATGGTGCACCGACACGTTCCAGGGACTCTTCCTGGCCGGTGTCAAACCCGGCTCGTGCTCGATCCATACGGGACCGGAGACGGTATCGCTGCCCGAGCTCATCGGGATGACCAAGGAGCGGGCGATTGCCGAACTCACGGCTTTGGACCTTGAGATCGAGGTCGCCGAGGAGGAGCTCCGCGGGATCCCTGCGGGCATCGTCGCGCGACAGGAACCCGCATCGGGCACGGAAGTCGAGGTCGGGTCGACGGTGCGTCTCGTCATCTCGACCGGTGTACGGATCCCACCGCCGCCTACAGCATCTTTCACCGTCTCGCCGGCCGAGGCTCTCGTGGATCAACCCGTCACGTTCGATGCAGCCTCTTCTCGCAGTGAAGGCACGATAGTGTTGTATCTCTGGGAGTTCGGGGACGAGAGCGAAGCAGAAGGCGTCAAGGTCACACACGCCTTCGTCGAGCCCGGAACGTACGATGTGATTCTCTGGGTGACTGACTCGAACGACCAGACCTCATCGATCAGCAAGCAGCTGATCGTCCGGTAACGACCGGGCCGTCAGCGCACCCCGCGGAAGAAGTGGCCGGCGGTAGAGGGATCGAGAAGTGACTCGGATGCCGGTCGTCTTCCTCCGACTGCTGCTTCGAGCATCTCGCGAACCTGACTGGTCAGGCGCTGGGCAACCTGAAGGTGTTCCACGGTGAAGTCGAGCCGCACCGCCGAGATGCCGGCCTCGAGGATCTCGGGAAGTGCGCGGGTCAGGTCGAGTGGCACGGCATTGAAAACGTGCGAGCGCCCCTCGGAATCACTGATGACCGGGAAGCCGTAGCCTTTCCGATCACGCAGTGCGTACCACCGCTGTCTCCGGTCACAGCTGCCGCACCTTTGAGAGCAGGACCCTGAAGAGGTCAGGACGCAATGCTCGGTGACCATGACTTCCTGTCGCCCGAGAATCGCTATTCCCAGTGGGAGACCGGTGTCGGCCGCGATACTCGCACCATCACGACCCGATACTTCCGGCGAGAGCCACACTCCGCTCGCTCCGGCCTCGGAAAGAGCGGTCGCGGTTTCCGCGTTGGCGACATTCAGCCCCCAGTGCGTCCA
>SKKZ01000143.1 GCA_007123455.1 Coriobacteriia bacterium
GATGATGGCGGCAGACGACAGGCCAGGGGGCTGCCGGGCCCGCGCATGGCGACCGGTCCCGGTCGACGCCGACGCGGTCGTAGCGCTTGCGGATGCGACCGGGGTCTCGTCTGTCGTCGCCCGCATCCTCCTCGTTCGCGGGATCTCAACGCCCGAGGAGGTCGAACGCTTTCTCGAGCCGGACCTTGAACGCGACTGGCTGGATCCCGGAGTCATCCCCGGGATGACAGAGGCTGCCGAGCGTGTTGCGACGGCGATCCGCTCGGGAGAGAGAGTCGTCGTTTTCGGAGACTTCGACCTTGACGGCATCTCATCTGCCGCACTCGCCTGCCGTGGTCTGCGGGCCCTCGGGTCGGACGCCGTGGCGACGGTCCCGCATCGGTTCCGTGAGGGCTACGGACTGACGCCCGCCTCGGTCGAACGCTTGCGGGGGATGGATCCCTCGCTCGTCATCACGGTCGACTGCGGCGTCTCGGCCGGGCTCGAGGTCGCCGAGCTGTTGGAATCAGGCATCGATGTCGTCATCACCGATCATCACGAGCCGGGTGAAGCGGTGCCTGTCGGAGTTCCGGTCGTCGATCCCAAACTCGATCCAGCCTGCCCGTCACGTGACCTCTCCGGGGCCGGAGTGACTTTGAAGCTCGTGCAGGCGGTCGGCGCGCTCCTCGGCAAGAAGAACGAGTGGCGTGAGCTGACCGATCTGGCGATGCTCGGCACGGTCGCCGACATCGTCCCGCTCTTCGGGGAGAATCGCGCGCTGGTTGCACATGGTCTCGCGCGCATTCGCCGTGCGCCCCGGACCGGTATCGCAGCGCTCGCTGCGGTCGCTTCGACGAAGCTTCCCGCGGTTGACTCCGACGCGGTTGCGTACCAGCTCGCACCACGGTTCAATGCCGCGGGCCGTATGGCCGACCCGGCGGTTGCGCTCGAACTCCTTATGACCGACGACCCGGTGTCTGCCGATGCGCTTGCCCGCGAACTCGATGCGTACAATCGCACCAGGCAGACGGTCGAGCAGGACCTCACCGAGGCCGCTCTTGCACTTGCCGAGCGAGAGTTCACCGAGGGCGACCGGGGGATGGTTCTTGCGGGTGACGGTTGGCACGAGGGCGTGAAAGGAATAGTCGCTTCACGTCTGACCCAGCGCTTCGGTGTGCCGGCCGTGCTGCTTGCCATCGAGGACGGTGAGGCCAGGGGTTCCGGTCGCTCGGTCGGCACTGTCGACCTCTACAACGCGGTTTCCTCGACCTCCGACCTTCTCGTGCGTTTTGGAGGCCATGCTGCCGCTGTCGGGCTCACCCTCGATCCCGCGCGTATTGCCGAGTTCCGCGAGCGGTTCCTTCGCCACCTGGCCGATCTTCCCGCCGAACAGTTCGCGAGCGAACGTCAGGTCGATGCGGAGATCGACCTTGGCGAGGTGGGCCTGGACCTTGCGGCTGAGATCGCCGCACTCGAACCGTTCGGTTCAGGGAATCCGCGACCGCTCTTCAGCGTCGGGGGCGTCTTCATGTCCGGTCGTGAGCGCGTCGGTGCGACCTCCAATCATCTCCGGTTTGCGGCATACGACGGTGCCGACTCGGTGCAGGCGATCGCGTTTCGCTGTCCCGACATCGAACGTCTCGCACTTTGCGATGCCGCAGTAGACCTTGCATTCGAGGTGCAGGCCGACGAGTGGCGGGGTCGCAGGCGTGTCCAGATGCTCGTTCGTGAGGTCGCCGTCCACGAGCACGAGGGATACTCGCCCGCTGCCGAACTCGTCGAGGACCTGTTCGCGCGTGCCGATGAGATCCTCGCCCGTGAGGAGTATGCGGGCATCGAGGAGGCGGAGTCATTTCACACCAAGCTTGCGGGAGTGACGTTCGAAGGACGTCAGGACCTTGTTGCCCGTCTGGAGCCGGGGACGCCTCTGAGAGTGGTTCGTCAGCCGGACAACCCCCACGACGCGAACGCGATCGCTTTGCACGAGGCGCACGGTGGGCAGGTCGGCTTCTTCAACAGACGCCTTGCCGGTGCACTCGCGCCGGTGATCGATGCCGGCGTGGAATACGACGTGGAGGTCTCCGATGTGACCGGAGGCGATGCGGGCAGGCCCTACGGGGTCAACGTGCTGGTGACCCGGCGACCGGATGCCAATGACATCTCGGACGAAGAGACTCGTACGGTGCGCCGTGAGCAGCTGGCATCGCTGGACTCTTCCACGCTCGAACGCGAGCTCGTGCGCGAGTTCATCGGAGATGGAGTGTTGCACGATGCGCAGCAGCGGGCCCTGGATGAGTTGGCCCGCGGGCATCGCTGCCTGACGGTGATGGCGACCGGTCGGGGCAAGTCGCTCATCTTCCACCTGCATGCGGCCCGGACTGCGCTGCAGGGTGGAGGAGCTTCAGTGTTCGTGTTCCCGCTCCGCGCACTCGTCGCAGACCAGGCATTTCATCTCGAAGAGGTGATGGCGAGGATCGGCGTGGGCGTCTGCACTCTGACCGGTGAGTCAGCACCGGGCGTGCGTGACGATGCGTTCGCCGCTCTTGGCGACGGTAGGATCGACATCATGTTGACAACGCCTGAGTTCCTCGCGTTTCACGCGGAGCGTTTCGCGGAGGCCGGGCGTGTTCGTTTCGCCGTCGTTGACGAGGCGCATCACGTGGGAACCGCCCGTGCCGGGCACAGGCCGGCCTACGCGCGTCTCGGCGAGACGTTCGAGGCCCTCGGTGGTCCGGCCGTGCTTGCGGTCACAGCGACCGCCGGGGACGCGACGGCACGGGCGATCGTCGACTCGCTCGGCATCACCTCGGTGGTCACCGATCCGACGGTGCGCGAGAACCTCGTGGTCGAGGATCGGCGCGGCCTGTCAGACAAAGACGCATATCTCGCATCACTCGCCGCGGGGGGCGAGAAACTGATCGTGTACGTCAACTCACGCGAGCAATCGGTCCGTCTCGCCAGGATGCTGCGGAAGAAGGCACCGGCCATCGCGATGCGGGTGGCCTTTTACAACGGGGGACTGACCCGTTCCGCCCGCCATGCCGTCGAGCGTGCCTTCCGTGCCGGAGAGGTTAGCGTGGTCGTTGCGACGAGCGCATTCGGCGAGGGAGTGAACATCCCTGATGTCCGCCACGTCGTCCTCTACCACCTACCCTTCAACGACATCGAGTTCAACCAGATGTGCGGCCGTTCGGGTCGTGACGGGGCGCTTGCGCGCATCCACTTGTTGTTTGGGAAGCGGGACGGCAAAGTGAACGAAATGGTGCTCGCCAGTGTCGCGCCTGCACGCGATGACCTGGCAGCACTCTACCTGGTGCTCAAAGAGTTGCAGCAGTCAAGTGGCCCGGGCTTTGAGATCACTAACGCAGAGCTCGCCGAACGGGTCGGGGCGCGCCGTGCGACGTCGACAATGAACGAGCGCGGGGTGTCCGCCGGCTTGGGCGTGTTCAGAGAGCTGGATCTGTTGGAGGGCGAGGGGCATGGGGCGTACCGCCGGCTGACGGTACCGCTATCGGCCGGGAAGGTCGAGCTGGCGTCCTCGGTCCGCTACGCAGAGGGTCTCGAGGAGATAGCCGAGTTCGAGGCGTTCCGCGAGTGGGTCCTCTCTGCTACGTCCGATGAGTTGCTTGCCCGGTTCAACCGCCCTATCCTTCCATCACAAGACTGAGGCGAGGAGAGCGCGCGTGCCGGCAACCATCGAACAGATCGAGGCGCAGGTCCGGGAGTACAATCCCGACGCCGACCTCACCGGGCTCGACGACGCCTATCACTTCGCCTTCGAGGCTCACGTGGGTCAGTCACGCAAGTCCGGCGAGCCGTTCGTCAAACATCCCATAGAGGTCTGCCTCATCCTCGCCGAGTTGCATCTCGACACGGCCACTCTCAAGGCCGCCCTTCTCCACGATGTTGTGGAGGATTCGAAGCACGATCTGTCCGAGGTCCGCGAGCGCTTCGGTGACGAGGTCGCCGAGCTCGTCGACGGGGTGACCAAGCTCGGCCGCATCGAGTTCGAGACGCTTTCCGAGGCCCAGAGCCAGAACCTGCGAAAGATGCTTATAGCGATGGCCAAGGACATTCGCGTGATCCTCATCAAGCTCGCTGACCGGCTCCACAATATGCGGACCCTGTCGGCGTTGCCGGCGGAGCGCAGGCGTGACAAAGCTGTCGAGACCATGGAGATCTACGCCCCGCTTGCGCACCGACTCGGCATCTCCAGCATCAAGTGGGAGCTCGAGGACCTGGCATTCTACTACCTCGAGCCGCGCAAGTTCCACCAGGTGCAGAAGATGGTCGCCGAGAGCCGGGCCGCGCGCGAGGCGTACCTGCGCCAGGTGATCGACCAGCTGCAGGGCGAGCTACGCGAGGTCGGCGTCGAGGCCGAGATTTCAGGGCGCCCGAAGCATCTGTACAGCATCTACCAGAAGATGTCGCACAAAGGTAAGGACTTCAACGAGATCTACGATCTCATCGCCTTGCGGGTGATCGTGGACTCGGTCAAGGACGTCTACGGGGCGCTCGGCACGGTGCATAGCATCTGGAAGCCTGTGCCCGGACGCTTCAAGGACTACGTTGCGATGCCCAAGTTCAACATGTACCAGTCACTCCATACGACGGTCATAGGGCCCGCGGGCCGGCCGCTGGAGATACAGATCCGGACCGAAGAGATGCATCGCACCGCCGAGTACGGGATTGCCGCGCACTGGCGGTACAAGGAGGGTGGCCGCGGCGACGAGAGCTTCGACGAGCGGCTCGCCTGGCTCCGTCAGATGCTCGAGTGGCAGACCGAACTCAAGGACCCGCGTGAGTTCATGGAGGCACTCAAGATCGACCTCTTCGAAGACGAGGTATTCGTCTTCACGCCCAAAGGCGACGTACGTTCGATGCGGCGCGGCTCCACGCCGATCGACTTCGCCTATGCGATCCACACCGAGGTCGGACATCACTGTGTGGGCGCGAAGGTGAACGGGGTCATCGTGCCTCTCAGTTACGAGTTGCAGATGGGCGACCGGGTCGAGATCCTGACCAACAAGAACTCACGGCCGAGTCGTGACTGGCTCAACATCGTCAAGACTTCCTCGGCTCGCAGCAAGATTCGCAACTTCTTCAGCAAGGTGAGCCGCGAAGACGATCTGCAGCGCGGGCGCGATGAGCTCGTCAAGGTCATGCGCAAGCACGGACTCGGTGTGAGCTCTCCGGCCGCGACCCGGGCGCTCGACGCCATTGCCACGGAGATGAACTTCCAGGAGTCCGAGGATCTTCTCGCGCACATCGGCTCTGGGAAGGTGTCCGCCAAGCAGATCGCCGGCAAGCTTCTCAAGCTCATGGCTGCAGCGGAGCCGAAGACTGCACCGGAGCCGGAGCCTGAGACGCTGCCGCTCACCACACCGATGACCGCACCGCGTTCAAAGCGGCGGCGCCAGGGTGGCGGCGTGAAGGTGAAAGGTATCGACGACGTGCTCGTCCGCCTCGCTCGATGCTGCAATCCGGTGCCCGGTGACGACATCGTGGGATTCGTCACGCGTGGACGCGGTGTGTCCGTGCATCGCCGAGACTGCGCGAACGCAGCGGACTTGCTGCGCTCTCCGGAGCGCATCATCGATGTCGAGTGGGACAAGGGCACCGAAACCACCTATCAGGTCGAGATCGTCATCGAGGCTGTCGACCGGATGCGTCTGCTCCAGGAGGTCTCCTCGACGATGGCCGAGGCCGGTGTGAACATTCTGTCGGCCCACGTCGCGACCGACCGCGGTGGCATCTCCACGATGCGCTTCCTCTTCGAGCTCGGTAACATGGACCAGCTTCAATCGGTCATACGTGAGGTACGCTCCATCGACGGCGTCTTCGAGGTCGCCAGGGCGCTTCCCGGTGAGGCTGGTCCCCGGCGCAAGCAGGGGCGCGCATGATGATCCAGCGGCTGTCTCTCGGCGTGCTCGACACGAACTGCTGGATCGTCGCCGCCGAGGGCGGCCCGGCGATCGTCATCGATCCCGCGGACGACCCCTCGAAGGTGCTTGTGGCACTCGGTGGCACAACCGTCGCAGCGGTGGTGCTCACTCATGGCCACTTCGATCACCTCGCCGGCGCGGCAGGGGTGCTCGAATCGACTGGTGCGCCACTCGTTGTGCACGAGGAAGACGCCCCGTTCATCACTTCGTCGGAGGGGACCGGGGGGACGCTGTTCGGGTTCGATCACTCGGCGCCCTCCGCAGACCGCACCGTCAAGCAGGGGGATGTCATCGAGGCGGGCGACATCAGCCTGAAGGTGCTGCACACGCCCGGCCACACCCCTGGCTGCATCTGCCTGTACACGCCCGGGCACCTCTTCAGCGGGGACACCCTGTTTGCCGGTAGTGTCGGGAGGACCGATTTCCCCCGCGGAGACGCTCGGGCCCTCAGAGAGTCCATCGCCTCGCGAATCGCGACTCTCCCGGACGACACGGTCGTCCATCCCGGTCACGGGCCTGAGACCACCATCGGGCGCGAACGCCTCGTGAACCCGTTCTTCCCGAGGGCGTGATGGTGAGCGAGCACGCACTGAGGGGTCCGTACGGTACGCTCCTCGCTAGCGGTTGCTGAACGGGGTCGCCGCGCGCGTGGTCATCGACGCGCGCTTCCTGCATAATCTGAACCCGCACGACCCTTGCACCGAGGAAGGTGAGCATCGCTTTCATGAACGCACGCGCGCCGAAAGGCACGTCCGACCTGCTCCCTGCCACTGCGCGTGCCTGGGAGCATCTGACGCGTACCGCACAGGAGATGTTCGCCAGATACGGCTACGAGCCGGTTTACACACCGCTCTTCGAGCACACCGAGGTGTTCACGCGGGGGATCGGCGAGGCCACCGACATCGTGAGCAAAGAGATGTACACGTTCGAGGACCGCTCCGGTCGAAGCCTGACATTGCGACCCGAAGGAACGGCAAGCGTCGTGCGCTCGGCGCTCGAGCACAGCCTCGTGCCGCAGGGTTCATCGATCAAGCTCTACTATGCGGGCCCCATGTTCCGCTACGAGCGCCCGCAGAAGGGCCGCATGCGCCAGTTCTGGCAGATCGGTATCGAGATTCTCGGCGCTGCCGAGCCGAGCGCCGACGCGGAGGTTATCGTTGCGCTCTGGCGCTTCTACGAGGCTGTCGGCATCCCCGTCACCAACATGCGACTGCTCGTGAATTCGATGGGCGACGAGGCGTGCCGCCCCGTCTACCGCGACAAGGTCGCGGGCTACATCCGTGCCCACGCCGCCGGGCTCTGCGACGAGTGTAATCGTCGTCTGGACACCAACCCGCTGCGCGCGTTCGACTGCAAGAATCCCGCGTGCGTCGTCGTGATGGCCGAGGCACCACTATTGCGTGACGAACTCTGCGGGCCGTGCGCGGCTCACTACGCCGAGGTCAAGGCACGGCTCGACGAACTCGGAATCCCCTACACGGAGGAGCCGAAGCTCGTACGCGGTCTTGACTACTACACGCGCACGGTCTTCGAGGTTCAGGCGGACGCGGGCCTGGGCTCTCAGAACGCGATCGGTGGCGGCGGCAGGTACGATCGGCTCATGGAGGCGTACGGCGGTAAGCCGACGCCGGGTCTCGGGTGGGCGCTCGGTTTCGAGCGCACGCTGTTGGCGATGGAAGCCGCCGGCGCCGTCGTGCCGGCACCTCCGCTTGCCGAGGTATACGTTGCCCGTGTCGATACGCAGGTCGCCCCCGAGGCGTTTGTTGCTGCGAGTGAGCTGCGCGATGCGGGAATCGCGGCGGAGCTCGATCACCTCGGCCGATCGCTCAAGGCTCAGTTCAAGCAGGCCGACAGGCTCGGGGCCCGCCTGGTTGTGGTCGTGGGGCCCGACGAACTCGCACAGGGTGAGGTCACCGTGCGGGACATGGCAACGAAGGAAGAAACACGCGTCGCGCTCGCCGGTGTGGCGAACGCGGTGCGCCGGTTGCTCGGCTAGGAAGGCGGCGCGCATGCTCGACGCACGACACTCCATCAGGACCCATACGTGTGGCGCACTGGGCGCACCCGATATCGGTGCAAACGTCACGCTCGCCGGCTGGGTGCATCGCCGCCGCGATCACGGTGGCCTCATCTTCGTTGACTTGAGGGACCGCTCAGGCATCGTCCAGTGCACGTTCGGTCCCGAGGTTGCCGAGGCGTTTGCCACCGCTGAACGGTTGCGTCCCGAATGGGTTGTGGAGCTGGTGGGCGAGGTCCGCCGCCGTCCCGAGGGGACCGAGAACCCCGAGATGGTCACCGGGGAGGTCGAGGTCGAGGTCTCATCGGTCACCGTCCTCAACAACGCTGAGACGCCTCCTTTCGAGGTCGAGGACGGCATCGATACTGACGAGACGACCCGCCTGCGCTATCGCTACATCGACATCCGGCGCCCGGAGATGCTCGGTGCGCTGCTGTTACGCGATCGCGTCACACAGCGTTTTCGACGCGCGCTTGAAGACCGCGGCTTCATCGAGGTTGAGACCCCGATCCTTACGAAGTCCACACCCGAGGGCGCGCGCGACTTCATCGTCCCGAGCAGGATGAACGCGGGCAAGTTCTACGCGCTCCCGCAATCGCCACAACTCTTCAAGCAGCTCCTCATGGTCGCCGGGATGGACCGGTACTACCAGATCGCACGGTGCTTCCGCGATGAGGACCTGCGCGCCGACCGTCAGCCGGAGTTCACCCAGGTCGACATCGAGATGTCATTCTGCACGCAAGACCACGTCCTCGACTTGATGGAAGAGGTGATGGCCGAAGTGATGGACGGTGTCGGGGTCGAGTGGCCATCCGAGATCGAGCGTATGACATACGCCGATGCCATGGACCGCTACGGTTCCGATCGTCCGGACACGCGGTTCGGGATGGAGATCGCGTGCCTCGGCTCGGTCTTCTCCTCATCGGAGTTCAAGGTGTTCGCCGGTGCCCTTGCATCGGGTGGGCGGATCAAGGGCATCAATGCGACGGGTTGCGGCGGGTGGAGCCGGGGTAAGATCGACGCCCTCAACCAGCTCGCGATCGACTCCGGGGCCAAAGGCCTTGCCTGGGTGGCGTTCGGAAGCGATGGCGAGGTGCGCTCACCGGTAGCGAAGTTCTTCTCGGAGGCCGAGATGGACGGCTTGCGTGAGGCGCTCGCGTTGGAGCCGGGAGATCTCGCTTTGATCGTTGCCGACCAGCACGACGTCGCCAACGAGGTCCTCGGTGTGCTGCGTACCGAACTCGCTGAGACACTCGGCCTGCATGCAGACGGGTTGCACCCCCTGTGGGTCGTCGACTTTCCGCTCCTCAAATGGGACGCTGATGAAGATCGGTGGACGGCTGTGCACCACCCGTTCACCCGGCCGTTCGACGAGCACCTCGAACAGCTGGAGGAGGATCCGGGCAGCGCACTCTCGTTCTCGTACGACCTCGTGATCAACGGTCTGGAGATCGGGGGCGGTACGCTCCGTGTTCACGATCGGGCACTGCAAGAACGCTTGCTCCGAGTCATGGGCATAGGCGCGGAAGAAGCCGCTGACAAGTTCGGGTTCCTGCTCGATGCGCTCTCCCATGGTGCTCCGCCGCATGGCGGCATCGCGCTCGGCTTCGACCGGCTGGTGATGATTCTTGGAGGCGGGAAGTCCATCAGAGATGTGATCGCATTTCCCAAGACCAGTTCAGGTGCGTGCCCACTTACCGGTGCTCCGGACACGGTTTCCGCACGACAACTCAAGGAAGTGCACGTTTCGGCCGACTAACTCTGTAAGACGACGGTTTGTGACGTCGTCGCGCACGCGCTACACTGATAATGTACTTCGCCTTGCACGTGGCTTCGACGCACAACGGTTGAACCAACACTTTTTGGACGGGAGCCTCATCATTCCTCGACGGAAAGGTATCCTCTCCGGAGGAAGCTTGAAGTCGACGGTGCGGGCACCCACCTGCCGAGGCAGGTTCACCGGGTCGGAGACACGGCAAGGCGAGGTCGCGTTCGGCGCCTGAGTGGAGGAAGAGAGCATGCGCAGAACAGTCGCAGTACTCATCGTGGCACTACTCGCACTCACCCTCGTTGCATGCGGCGGAGGCCCGGCCGACGACCCGGTGACGACTCCGGATATCGACGCCGCCGCACCACCTCCTCCTCCCGAGGAAGAAGCACCTGACCTGTCACCCACCGAGGAGCAGGTCTACGAGCCGTTCCCGGTCGACCCCGAGATCGGTGTTCCTGATGCGATTCAGAGCCGTCTCGATTCGGGACAGCCCATGATCATCGTGTTCGTCGATGACTCCCAGAAGACCACCGACGACCAGGAAGAGATCATCCGTGGCGTGACGGAAACGTATCGCGGACTTATCGACGTGCTCTCGTTCAACCTGGGCGCGTACGTCAGCCAGGACTCGAAAGGTACGATCACCGTCAAGCCCGAGCTGACCGATGACGAGACCGCGAAACAGGTGACCCGTCTCATAAGTCAAGACTATCTGGATGTTCGGTTCACTCCGTTTATCCTGATCGTCGACGACCAGGGCTACGTCACCTGGCGTCACCGTGGCATCTCCGACGACAAGACGCTCGAGCGCGAGGTGCTCCGGGTCACGGAGTAGCCGGGGTGGAATCCCTCTTTGACGAGCAGGCCGATCGGGCCCGGGAGCAGGGAGCTCCACTGGCGGTCAGGATGCGTCCCCGCTCGCTTGATGAGTTCATCGGACAGCAGCCTGCAGTCGGCCCCGGGACCCTGCTGCGTCGCTCTATCGAGCGCGATGACCTCTCGCCGTTCATCCTGTACGGGCCTCCCGGGACAGGGAAGACGAGCCTTGCACGCATCATCGCCGGTGCGACCCGTGCTCACTTCTCCGAACTCTCCGCGGTGACATCCGGTGTGGCGGATATTCGCGCAGCCATCGAGGGTGCGCGCCGCAGGCTCGGTGAGACCGGTCAGCGAACGATTCTCTTTGTCGACGAGATCCACCGTTTCTCCAAGTCACAACAGGACGCGCTGTTGCATGCCGTCGAGGACAATCTCGTCGTCCTCGTGGGTGCGACAACCGAGAATCCTTTCTTCGAGGTCAACGCCCCGCTGATCAGTCGCTCACGAGTGGTCGAGCTCACACCGCTCACCGATGACGATATCCGCGAGATCGTGAGACGGGCGCTCGTCGACGAGCGGGGCTTCGCAAACTCCCTCTCGCTGGAACCCGATGCCGAGGACGCGCTCGTCACGCTTGCGGGAGGTGACGCGCGCGTCGCGCTCGCCACACTGGAATTCGCCGCCGCCGGAACGGCAGGCGAGACAGAACCGGGGTCTCCGGTCCGTGTAGACCGGGCTTCTATCGCGGCCGCAGTACCGACCCGGACCATCTCGTACGACAAGGACGGTGACGTGCACTACGACGTCATCTCGGCGTTCATCAAGTCGATGCGGGGCTCGGACCCTGACGCGGCGGTCTACTGGCTGGCCCGCATGGCCAACGGGGGAGAGGACCCGAAGTTCATCGCCCGCAGGATCCTGATCTTCGCGTCGGAGGATATCGGCAACGCGGACCCCCGCGCGCTTCTGGTTGCCCACGCTTCGGTCAAAGCTGCCGAGTTCGTCGGATGGCCCGAGTGCCGCATCAATCTCGCCCAGGCCGCTGTGTATATGGCGCTGGCACCCAAATCGAACGCCGCGATCGTCGCCATCGACCGTGCGCTGGCCGAGGTGCGCGAGGGCCCGGCGCGCGCGGTGCCGAACCACCTTCGTGATCGAAGTTATGAGGGAGCCAAGCAGCTCGGCAGGGGAGAGGGATACCTCTACCCTCATGCTCGTCCCGGGGAAGCGGCAGGACAACGATATCTTCCTGACGGGCTTGAAAGGGGTGCATTCTGGCGACCGGGGCGTGTAGGCTGGGAGGCACGCATCTCGGCCGATAGTGCAGAAGATGTGGACGAACACCGCTCTCATGGCAGGTGAGCGCTGCTGCTCTGGTACACTTGACCGGTGCCGGACGGGCGGCTGAGAGGTGCGTTGTGGAGGGATTCCAGGTGCTCGTCGCAGCTCTTCTGGTTGCCGGGCTTGTCGTGTGCGGGGTCGCAGTGTACGCCCTGCTCGAGGCGGTACGCACACTCAAGTCGGCTCGTACGCTGGCAGACGAACTGGTTCGATCGCTGCCGCCACTGATCGAGAAGGCCGACGTCACGGTTGACGCGCTGAACGTCGAGCTCTTGCGTGTGGATGCCATCATCGGCGATGTCGAGGAGCTGTCGATGAAGGTAGGTTACACCGTGACGGCGGTGCAGGATGCGGTGAACGTGCCTGCGAACGCGGTCAACGTCGCAGGTGAGCGTATTCGCGAAGCATGGCATAAGGTCAAGCGGTCCCGGAAAGAAAGTGCCGGGCCGACAGGACAGGACTAAGACCCGACCGGAGGAACGATGTTGGCAGACCGAATCTCACTGACCGTCCCCACGCGCGCCGAGTACGCGAAGACCGTGCGCATGACGGCGTCTGCGCTCGTCAGCCGCATGGGGGCGACCTACGACGACCTGGACGATGTGAGGGTCGCTGCAGAAGAGCTGTTCGTCTATGCGTGTGATCATGCAGGCGAAGATGATGAAGTCGCCATTGAATTCCTGCTCGAAGAGGAAGCCGTCCACATGACGGTTCGCCTGCCGAAGGGCGAGCGGGCGACCGATGAGGATGCCGAGCGCAGGGCGGCGTATGCGACGTTCATCCTTCAGTCGGTGTGCGATCACTACGAGCTCACCTCAGATCTTGAAGGCCAGTATCTCAAGGTGATGAAGGTTCTCGCAGCGGAGCCGGACGATGCCGATAGCTAGGAATAACGCCGGCAGGCAGTCCCGCAAGCTCACCTGGGACAAGCAGCTCACCCGCGAACTCTTCCGCAGGTATCGTCTCGAAGGTGATGAGGCGGCTCGCGATGAGCTCATCACGATGTATCTCAACCTCGTGAAGTATCTTGCGAGCCGCTTTCGCAACCGCGGGGAGCCTATCGATGACCTCATCCAGGTCGGTACCATCGGCCTCATCAAGGCGATAGATCGGTTCGACATCGACCGTCAGGTCGAGTTCACCACCTATGCGACACCTACCATCGTAGGAGAGCTCAAGCGCTACTTCCGCGACAAGGGGTGGGCTATCAAGGTGCCACGGCGTCTGCAGGAGCTGTCGTTCCGTGTGAATCAGGCAATGGACACACTGACTCAGAAGCTCCAGCGCTCCCCGTCCATCGCCGAGATCGCCGAACACATCGGAGTCACTACCGAAGAAGTGCTCGAGGCCATGGAAACGAGCGAGGCGTACAACTTCGTCTCGTTGGAGAGCGACCGGGGTGGTGATGGCTCTGACACGTTCAGCATCCTCGAGTACATCGGCCAAGACGACCAGTTGATGGCCGTGGTCGACGACCGCACGACGCTCGCTGCCGCGCTCAAGTTCCTGACTCCGCAGGAGCAGCGCGTCCTCTACTTGCGCTTCTTCGAAGGTCTCACGCAGACGGAGATCGCACGGCAACTCGACATATCCCAGATGCAGGTCTCGCGATTGCTCCGCAAGACGCTCAAAGTGTTGCGCGAGAACATCGTAAGGGAGTGAGACCGGTGTCGGAGCGCCTGACCGAGGACCGCATCGAGAGCTGGCGCAGGCTTGCCACCATCAGCTGGGCGCTCGTGGGGCTCGGGCTCCTCATCATCGCCGGTTTCTGGATACTGGCGCGTGTCTGGGGCGCATTGATGCCGTTCGTGATCTCTCTCATCGTAGTGTTTGTGCTGCGTCGGCCGGTTAACCGCTTCGAGAAACTCGGTCTGTCCCGTTCTCTATCGGTGGTCCTGTGCTATCTGATCACCGCTGTGGCGCTGGCCGTGTTCGGGTTGTTTGTCATACCTCCCGTAGTGCGAGAGTTCCGCGACTTCGCCAACGACTTCCCGCGTCACTACGACGCCGCACTCGGCTTGTGGGACCAGATCGAGAGCGAGTATCTTGCAATCGAGTTCCCCGACTGGGTGCGTGAGGCAGCCGAGGCTGCACGGCAGAACATCATGTCGGGGTTGACCGCCGCATCACGCAATATCGCCCAGGCTGTGCTTAACGTAGGCGGTCAGATCGTCGGCTTCTTCCTGAGCCTGTTCCTCGCTTTCGCGCTTGCGTTCTTCGTCCTTCGTGACCTGCCGACGCTGAAGTCCGAGATTCTCGCGCTGCCGGGTCCCGCACGGCGGGAAGAGTCCTTTAAGCTTGCTGCCGACGTGACCGATGTTCTTGAAGGCTTCATCCGCGGTCAGAGCTTCATCGCGCTCATCGTTGGCGTGATGACCGCACTTGGCCTGTGGTTGCTCGGAGTGCCGTACGCACTTGTCATCGGACTTATCGCGGGTGTCACCAACCTCATCCCGTATCTCGGCCCGGTGGTAGGTGGTGCGGTCGCCGCTATCTCCGCGGCGTTCGTGAGTCCGATCCTCGTCGTCTGGACCATCCTGTACATCATCCTGATACAGCAGGTGGAGTCCTTGTTCCTCCAGCCCCGCATCATGTCCGGACAGGTTCACCTGCATCCCGTGCTCGTGATACTCTCGTTGCTCGTCGGCGCGACGCTGTTCGGGCTGATCGGGATGCTCTTCGCGGTTCCGGTGGCCGGTGTGGTCAAGGTCATGTTCGTGCACTACTACGAGAAGTGGACCGCGTCGACTATCGCTGCCGAGAACGGTGCGTTGTTCCGCAAGCCGAGGCGTCGCGGATCGCGAAAGGACGATGAGTGTCCTCCTCCGCGCACCGACGGCGCAGAAGCCCCCGGAGACGTTTCGGGGAGCGGGCCGGCGAAGGAAGACGGAACACCATAAGGAGATCCGCGTGAACTCAGCCGAGATCAGGGAGAGTTTTCTCTCGTACTTCGAGACGAAAGGCTCACGGAGAGTGTCGAGCTCCTCGCTCGTGCCCGACGACCCGTCCCTCCTGCTCACCTCCGCGGGGATGGTGCAGTTCAAGCCGGTCTTTCTCGGCGTCAAAGACCTCGGCTTCATGCGTGCCACGACGTGCCAGAAGTGCGTGCGCACCACCGATATCGACATCATCGGCACCACCAACCGCCATCACAGCTTCTTCGAGATGCTCGGCAACTTTAGCTTCGGCGACTATTTCAAGAGCGAAGCGTGCGCGTGGGCACAGGAGTACTCGGTCGAGATGCTCGGGCTCGACCCCGACCGGCTGTGGTACTCGATCTACGAGGACGACGATGAGGCCGAGCGTATCTGGGCCGAGGAGGTCGGCGTCCCGCGCGAGCGCATCGTGCGAATGGGCGCGAAGGACAACTTCTGGTCGGCTGGACCGACCGGTCCGTGCGGGCCGTGCTCGGAGCTCTATTACGACCAGGGCGAGAGCGTGGGCTGCGGTCTCGACTCGTGTGCGCCCGGATGTGAATGCGACCGTTTCCTCGAGTACTGGAACCTCGTCTTCATGCAGTTCGACCGTGCCGAGGACGGTACGCTCACCCCGCTGCCCAACCAGAGTATCGATACCGGCATGGGCCTCGAGCGCGTTGCCGCGATACTCCAGGGAGTGAGATCGAACTTCGAGACCGACATCCTGCGCTCGATCATGGCGCGGGCCGAGGAGCTTACGGGTGTTGCATACGGGTCTTCGGAGAAGATCGACACCTCGCTCAGGATCGTCACCGATCATACGCGGGCCGTCACGTTCCTCGTCGCCGACGGGGTTCTTCCCTCCAACGAAGGTCGGGGCTACGTTTTGCGGCGCATTCTGCGCCGTGCCGTACGCCACGGGCGCCTGCTCGGCAGGACCGAGCCGTTCATGGCCGAGATGGTGGATCGCGTCGTCGAACTCATGGGCGCGGCCTATCCTGAGATCGCCGAACACCACGACCTCGTGCGGCGGATCGCCGACTCCGAGGAGCAGCGGTTCAGCACGACCCTGCGTCAAGGGCTCGCCTTTCTCGACGAGGAGATCTCGAGGCTCAAGGAGGCCGGCTCGCCCGTTCTCGACGGGCGCACGGCCTTCGCGTTGCACGATACCTTCGGGTTCCCCCTGGAGCTGACGGCTGAGATTGTCGCCGAGGCGGGTCTCGACGTGGAACTGGACGTATTCGAGGCCGAGATGGCAGCCCAACGGGAGCGCGCCCGCGCCGCCGTCAAGGACGAGTCGTGGACATCGTTCGCGAACGCCTTCAACGAGATCGCCACGCGAGCGGGGCAGACCGACTTCGTCGGTTACGAGCGTGACGACGCGACCGCAACGGTCATCGGACTGGTGACCGGGGGGGCATCGGTTGAAGAGATCGCCGCCGGGACCGCCGCGGAGGTCGTGCTCGATCGCACTCCGTTCTATGCCGAGCAGGGGGGGCAAGTCGGCGACCAGGGAGTCCTATCCAGCGAGCGTGGCGACGTTTTCGAGGTCACGGACACCACCCTTCCCGTGTCAGGTGTGATCTCGCACCGGGGCACCCTCACCTCGGGCACCCTGCGGCTTGGCGATACCGTGTCGGCGGATATCGACGTCATGCGTCGCGAGCGTATCCGTCGCAATCACACCGCTACCCACCTGCTGCACTGGGCACTCAGGTTGGTGCTCGGCGATCACGTGCGCCAGTCCGGCTCGCACGTGGCCCCGGACAGGCTCCGCTTCGACTTCACGCATTTCGAGGCCCCGGGTGCAGACCAGCTCGACAAGATCGAGCGGATGGTCAACGCCAAGATCATGGAGAACCATCCGGTCCGCAGCTACGAGACTTCGCTCACGTCTGCGAAGGAGGCCGGAGTCACCGCACTGTTCGGTGAGAAGTACGGCGAATTCGTGCGCGTGCTCGAGACCGGCAACTTCAGCAAGGAGTTGTGCGGGGGGACTCACGTCGCCAGAACCACGGAGATCGGCCTCGTGAAGATTGCGTCGGAGGGTAGCGTCGGTGCCAACCTGCGGCGCATCGAGGCGGTCACCTCATTCGATGCGCTCGAGTACGTCGAGCGCGAAGAAGCCGAACTCGCCGAGGCCGCTGCTGTGTTGAAGGTACAACGGTTCGATGTCTCCGAGCGTGTCGGCACTCTCGTCAAGCGCGTCAAGGAGCTCGAGTCGGCCAAGGAGCGCGTGAAGGAGAACCTTTCAGCGCAGAGCATCGATGCACTGCTGGCCGAAGCGTTCGATGTCGGCTATCAGTTGGTGATAACGCGCGTGCCTGACACGGATGCCGGGGGCTTGCGTGGCATCGCCGACGTCATGCGTGCGCGCATGGGCGGAGGAGCTGTGGTACTCGCGACGGTCGCCCCTGACGGCGGAGCGCCACTACTGCTTGCCGCCGGCTCCGATGACGCCGTCGCTGCCGGGTTCGACGCAGGTGCGGTCATCAAGGCGGTCGCGCCCCACGTCAAAGGCGGGGGAGGCGGCAAGCCCGCGATGGCACAGGCCGGCGGGAAAGATGCCTCAGGTGTCGACGCAGCCCTGGCGGCCGCCCGCGACATGCTCGGCACACCGGAGTAGTCATGAGGGTGCTCGCTCTCGACATCGGGGAGCGACGGGTGGGCGTCGCGATCTCGGACCCCGGGGCTACGATAGCCTCTCCGCTCGACGTCCTCGATGCAACGGGCCGACTTGCCGAGCAGGTCGCGGCTCTCGTGGTCGATCGGGAGGTGGAACTCGTCGTGGTGGGGCTTCCTCTGACGCTGCGTGGCGAAGAGGGGCCGCAGGCTGCACGGGTGCGTGCAGCAGCCGAACGAATCGCGGAGCGTATCTCCGTGCCTATCGTCTATCATGATGAGCGACTGTCCAGTGCGGAAGCGAATCGGTCGATGAAGGGTTCGTCATCCGTGCGCAAGCGGCGCGGCAGTGTCGACAAGGTCGCTGCCGCCATCTTCCTGCAGTCGTTCCTGGACGGCGGCGGGGCACGTTCATCCGAGTGACGGCTGGAGGGCTGATGGGACGCAGGCACCGCAAGAGTCCACTCGTCGAATCGAGTCGTGACCCGCGACATGCGCGAACGCGGGTCGGGGTCGCATTCGCTCTCCTGGGAATCGTTGCGCTTCTGCTTGCCGCGGGCGGGGCAGCCTCCTGGTGGTATCTGTTGGTGCGGCCCGATGTCGCCGATGTGCAGCCGGGGCAGCCGGTGCAGATCGAGATTCCGCAGGGTG
The DNA here is from genome assembly GCA_007123455.1 of Coriobacteriia bacterium. Lineage (GTDB taxonomy): Bacteria > Actinomycetota > Coriobacteriia > Anaerosomatales > SLCP01 > SKKZ01. Next base: position 18,064 of record SKKZ01000143.1, read on the forward strand.
CCGGTACAGCAGAGATCGCCGAACGACTCTCAGAAGTCGGTATAGTCTCCAACGCAAATCGATTTCGTCTCGAGGCGCGCCGTGCAGGCGCCGATGGACAGCTGCGCGCCGGCATCTACGATTTCGAGACCGGCATGTCATACGAGCAGGTCATCGCAGAGCTGCGGTCTGGTCCACCCATCGTCTACTCGACCGTGACCATTCCGGAGGGGTGGGTGATCGAGCAGGTCGCTGAGCGTGTCGAGCGCGATGCGGGGATTCCCGCGGCCGAGTTCGAGGAACTCGCACGGGGTGGGTACGAGGAGTTCCCGCGTGAATACCTCCAGGAGGTCCCGGACGGTCTGCTAGAAGGTTATCTCTTCCCCAAGACCTATCGTGTTCGCGAGGGCAGTTCGGCACGCGACGTGATCGAGATGATGCTGGACCAGTTCGAGATCGAGCTGGCCGAGGTGGACGTCGCCGCTGCCGAAGCGCGGGGATTCACTCTGCACGAACTCGTGACGATGGCTTCCATAATCGAGCGTGAGACACGTGTGGCCGATGAGCGCGTCTACGTGTCCTCCGTCATCCACAACCGGCTCGAGAAGGGAATGCGACTCGAGATCGACGCGACGATCGAGTACCTGCTTCCCGGCACCCGCTTCCGTCTGACCTACGAGGACCTTGAGATCGACAGCCCGTACAACACGTACCGCAATGCGGGTCTGCCGCCGGGTCCTATCTGCAGTCCGGGGCTCGCTTCGCTCAAGGCGGCGGCCGCACCGGCCGACACAGAGTACATCTTCTACGTGTTGACGGACCCGGACGGGTCGCACACGTTCACGGAGACATACGAAGAATTCCTGCGTGCGAAAGAACGCTCAAAGGAGGTGTTCGGAGAGTAGCCATGGCCGATATGAAGCCCGTTCCTGCGATACGGATCGAACGCGCCGAGAAGAGATACGGAGGAGCGGCAGGTTTCACGGCCGTCTCCGACGTCAGCCTCACGGTCTCACCCGGCTCGATCCACGGACTGCTCGGCCCGAACGGGGCCGGGAAGACGACCACACTGAAGATGCTTCTCGGGCTCGTGCGCCCGTCGGGTGGCGACTTCGAGATTCTGGGTGAGCCGGCCGGACCCGCCGTCAGGGCACGTGTCGGGTTCCTACCCGAGCAGCCCTACTTCTCGCCGCTGCTCACGGCCGGTGAGTTACTCATGCTGCACGGGAGGCTCTCGGGGATGTCTGCCTCGGACGTCTCTGCCCGCACCAGCACGCTCCTCGCCCGGGTCGGTCTCGAGGGCCGGGAAGACACGCGGCTGGCGAAGTATTCGCGTGGCATGCTCCAGCGCATCGGCATCGCTCAGGCGCTTGTCGCCGCTCCCGAAGTGGTGGTTCTCGATGAGCCTGCGTCCGGTCTCGACCCCGTCGGTCAGCGTGATGTCCGTGACCTCATGATGGGGCTCGCCGAGGACGGCACGACGGTTCTGCTCTCGTCGCATCAGCTCTCCGAGGTCGAGGCGGTCTGTGACGAAGTCACCATTCTCAACCATGGCAAGGTCGCTGCCGAGGGAGCGATCGATGACCTTCTGAACGTGGCCGGGCGCACCTCCGTGCGCGCACGTGGTACGGCTACTACGCTGCCAGCCGATGTCCAGAGCCTGATGGAGGACGTCGCGGTCTCGGGTGGTGTATGGGTATTCTCGGTTCCCGATTCGGCCGTGCGCGCCGTGGTCGACATCCTCGACGACAACGGGTGGGCGATAGAGGCGATACTCCCGAAACGGCAGTCGCTCGAAGAGTACTTCGGCCGCATGCTCGACGAGTCGCGTACCGTGGCGGAGGAGCAGGCGGTTTCGCGATGAACCGTGTCTTCGCAGTCGCCCGGGCCGTTGTGTCCGACGCCATCAGGCGCCGGCTCGTATGGATCGTGGTCCTCTTCTCGCTCGTGCTCGCCGCGAGCATCCCGATGCTGCCAAGCTACGGCGTGGGTGTCGCCGAGGCCGTCTACAGGGAGATCGCGCTCGCGATGACCTATGTCGCCGCGATGGTGGTCACGCTGGTGCTCTCGGTGGCACGGATTCCCGGTGAGGTCGAGCGCCGCACCGTATACAGCGTGCTCGCCCGTGACGTCAGACGGTGGGAGTACGTGCTCGGCACGTGGCTCGGCATCGTGCTCACCCTCGGCGCCGCTACACTTGCGTTCGGCGCCATCATCTTCGGGGTGGGCTGGGTCATGTACGGGGAGCCCATGTGGCTGCTCTGGCAGGGCGTTGCGGCGATATGGATGGAAGCGGGAATCATCGCCGCGCTGTGCGTGGCGGTCTCCACCGTCACACTTCCCGTGATCGTTGCGATCGCAGCCCTTGCGTTTCTCTTCATCGCGCACGTGCGGGCGGACCTGCTGGGTGGCCCTCAGAACCCGCTCTGGCACGTCTATCCGTCACTCGATGCGTTCAACATCATCGCCCCCGTGGCCCACGGCTCGGGTGTCTCTCTGATGTATCTCGCGACGATGACGGCGGTCTTCGCGGCCTGGGTCGCCATGCTCACACTGCTTGGCGCGCTCGGGTTCTCGCGGAGGGACCTGTGATGGACTCGCTGGTGCGCTCGCGTACACTCGCACTACTGTTGGTCGTCGCCTTGTTCAGTCTGGCCCTGATCGGTCAGGCGAGTGCCGACCAGCTCGTGCCGGTCACCGAGCGGACCGGCACCGGACAGGCGATCGAGCGCGCGGGGTTCGCGTACCTGACGGGCGTGCGCACGTATGGTGCCGCGGTGCTATGGAATCGGCTCGACCCGCTGTTCCACGACTACTATGAAGATCTCCCGCTTGAAGAGCAGACCTACATGATGCCGACAATCAACATGGCCATCCTCCTGGACCCGCAGTTCACCCAGCCCTACTATGTCGCCGCATGGGTGCTGGCCCGCCGTGGGCAGGTCGATGAGGGTGTCGCGCTCGCCGCGCGGGGGGTAGAGAACAACCCGCAATCGGGATTGATGCGTGTTAACCATGCCCAGCTCCTCGTCATCTTCCGCGAGGACGAGGACGCGGCAGTGGCTCAGGCAGAGGCGGCGCTTGCCGATGACATCGTCTGGGCGAACCTTGTCGAGCAGTACGAAGGTTATGCAGCGGTCCGGACGATACTGCGCAACGCGGGCCGCGAGCAGCAGGCAGCTTTCCTCGATGCCGAACTCGAGCGCATCGATGATGAGATCGACAGGCTCGGCGTCTCAGTCGGCCACAATCACTGAGGAAGCGAAGGATTCTGGTGAGAATGCTCTCTCCCGACCGGTACCACTCCAGTGTGACTGCGATAGACCTTGCCGACCTGCAGCGAGGCGGAGTGCGCCACCTTCTCATCGATCTGGACAACACGCTGATGCCCCGGGACAGCAGCGAGGTCCCTCCCGATGTCCGGGTGTGGATCGACCGGCTGTCCGACCACGGGATGAGCGCGTGTCTGGTCTCGAACAACTGGCACGCTCACGTCACCTCTGTTGCCGAGAGCATCGGTCTGCCGATCGTTGCCAAGGCGCTCAAGCCGTTCCCCTCGGCGTTTCGTAAAGGGCTCCGTGAACTCGGGGGTTCAGCGAAGCATGCGGCCGTGATCGGCGACCAGATATTCACCGATGTTCTGGGGGGCAACCTCTTGGGAATGACGACCGTGCTCGTCGCCCCGCAATCGACCTCCGACCTGCCTCATACGCTCGTGCTCAGGCGTCTCGAGCGTCTCGTGTTGGCGGGCCGGGAACCCCTCGCGTAGACTCGCCACTGTCAGGACAATGCTGTCGACCGGGAGCAGATGGGATGAGCGCTCGCATCACAGGACGCACGCGTCTGGCGGGAATCATCGGTTGGCCGGTGGAGCAGAGCCTGTCACCCGTGATGCACAACGCCGCCTATCAGGCGATGGACCTCGATTGGGCCTACGTCCCGCTGCCCGTTGCCGATGAGACGGACCTGATCCGTGTCGTCGGGGCGATTCGTGTCCTGCCATTCGTCGGATTCAACGTGACCATGCCATACAAACAGGTGATGCTGGAGTTGTGCGATGAAGCTGCAATGCTTGCCACCATGGCGGGCGCGGTGAACACCGTGCACTGCGTGGACGGGCGTCTGATCGGCTACAACACCGATGGCAGGGGTCTGGTCGATTCACTCGCGGCAGAGGTGGGCTACGAGCCGCAGGGCACGACGGTCGTGATTGTCGGAGCGGGAGGGGCCGCAGGTTCGGCCCTGGTCTCGCTCGTACTCGGCAAGGCGGAGCGGGTAGTGCTGCTCAACCGGACGCGCGAGAACGCGGAGACGCTAGCCGGGCGCATCAGGCCCCATGCCCGGGAGACCGTCATCGATGTGGCCACGCTAGGGGAGGACTCAGCAGAGGAAGTCCGGGAGGCCGACCTCGTCATCAACGCGACCCCCCTCGGGATGGGCCCGACAGACCAGTCCCCGGTGCCCGCAGAGTGGCTGGGCGCGGGACAGATCGTGGCCGACATGATCTATCGGGCTCAGCCGACGCCGCTCGTCAGAGCCGCTCGCTCCGCCGGAGCTAAGGCTGTCGACGGCCTCGGCATGTTGGTGGCGCAGGGGGCCATCGCGATGGAGATCTGGGGAGACGAGGAGTGCGGACGTGCCCCCCGTGACGTCATGCGTCAGGCAGCCGAAGATGCAATCTCGGCCCGTGCAGATGCAGAGCGTGGTGAGGACTCATGAGCGCCGCCGGCAGCCAGAGGCTCGGGCGCCTTCTCGTGGAGTCGGGCACCATCTCCCAGGAGCAGCTCTCCGCGGCACTTGAATCCGCATTCGGTGGCAAGAGCCTGATCGCTGCTCTCGATGATCTGGGATACGCCTCTGAAAACGTTGTCGCCCGGGCCGTTGCCGCGCAGATGGGGCTGGACTACATCGATCTTCCGGGATACGACATCGACCCTAATGCGGCGACGAATCTTTCCTCGGAACTCGCCAGACGGCATAGTGTGCTGCCGGTCAAGATCGAGGACGGCGAGTTGCTGGTTGCGATGTCGGACCCTGCGAACCTGATCGCCATCGACGACCTCAGGATCGTCACCGGATATGAGATCCGTCCAGTGGTCGTCGCCGAGAGCGATCTCGCGCAGGCGATCGAGAAGTTCGTGGCCTCACACGCGAACGTTGACGACATGGTCGGCGATCTCGAGGACGCGGTGAGTACCGGGGATGAGAGCGCGGAAGATGACGTCGACGATGAGAGCGCACCGGTCGCCAAGCTCATGAACCTCGTCATCACGGAAGGCATCCGGCAGGGCGCCGGTGACATCTATATCGAACCGCACGAACACGAATTGAGGGTCCGCTTCCGCGTAGACGGCGTGTGTCAGGAGGTGTTCCGCAGCCCGAAGAAGATGCAGCGCCAGCTCATCAGTCGGCTGAAGATAGCTTCCGGCATGGATATCGCCGAGAAGCGCACACCCCAGGATGGTCGCTTCGGCGTGGTGCTCGACGGCAAGGCGGTGGACTTCCGCGTGGCGGTTCTCCCGCTCGTCCACGGTGAGCTCGCGGTCATGCGGCTTCTCCGCAAGGACTCGATCATGATGTCGCTGGAGGACCTCGGATTCCTCGAGCAGCCCATGCAGCGGCTGTTGGATGCGCTTGCGCTCCCGTACGGTGCGATCCTCGTCACCGGGCCGACGGGTTCAGGCAAGTCGACCACGCTCTATGCGGCCATCAACCGGACGAACGACGTCAGCACCAACTTGATTACTGTAGAAGACCCGGTAGAGTATCGCCTCAACGGACTGTCCCAAGTCCAGGTCCACGAGAAGGCCGGCCTGACGTTCGCCTCGGCGCTGCGCTCCATCCTGAGGCAGGATCCCGATACCGTGATGATCGGCGAGATCCGTGATGCGGAGACAGGTACGATCGCTATCGAGGCGGCCCTGACCGGCCACCTCGTGCTCTCGACACTCCATACGAACGACGCTCCTTCGGCCGTCACGCGTCTGACCGAGATGGGTATCGAGCCCTTCCTCACCGCCTCCGCGATCACCTGTGTCCTGGCTCAGCGACTCGCGCGACGTCTCTGTCCCGACTGCAAAGAGAAGTACGTTCCCGAGGAGGAGGCTTTGGCGCGCGTCGGTTTCCCGTTCGAGCCGGGCAGTCCGCCACATATCTTTCGGGCCAAGGGTTGCCGGAAGTGTAACGACATCGGTTACCGGGGCCGCATGGGCATACATGAGGTCCTGACGATGTCAGAGACGATCGAGCGCATGACCGTCGAGAACGCGTCGACTGACGAACTCATGGCGCAGGCTGTCGACGAAGGCATGAAGACGCTGAAAGACGATGGTTTCGAGAAGGTGCAGCTGGGACTCACATCGATCGAAGAGATTATGCGCGTAGTAGTCTGAACCGGCGTTTTCCCTGCATAGAGGGGTCTATCGGTTGTGAAGACTGGGGCTTCGTGAGAAACTGAGAAGAGGTAGCTGTACGTCGCCACGGCTCCTAGCGCGTGGCGTCATGCGTTCCGAGGGGTGAGGGAGGGGGCGTCGTCTGTGACAGACGAGGGGATCGACAGGTATTTGGTCGGCGACATCGATGACGAGGAGTTCGACGAGGCGGGTGAGACGGTCGTGCCGCCGGTCATCGTGTCCCCGACATCAACTCCTGACGACGGTGCACACTACGCTGACCGTGAGGTTACCGATGCGCGAGAACCTGACACGCTTGAAGCGACCATCGCGCCCGAGCAGCCACCCGACGAGGTAGCGCCATCCGTCGCCACCGAACACGCGGTATCGGACCGGGCGACCTCGAGCCGGGAGCGCCGCCTCGCAGAAGCACTCGAGGAACTGATGTCAGAGTCCAGCGACATCGAGGCCACCGCGCTCGTCAGCCTTGACGGTTTCATCATCGCCTCGGCGCTGCCCGATGGCATGCAGGAAGACCGTGTCGGCGCGATGTCTGCGGCGATACTCGCCCTCGGTGAGCGTGCGGCGGCCGAGCTCGGACGCGGACAACTGACGCAGGTGTTCATCGAGGGCGCCGACGGCTACGTGCTGCTGGTAGCTGCCGGAAACCGGGCGGTGCTCACCGTGCTCGCCGGTCGCCAGGCGAAACTCGGCCTGGTGCTCTACGACATGAGAGCCGCTGCCGATACCATTGGGGAGATACTTCGCTAGACATCGAACGGCCACGGATCTTGGCCGAGAAGGGTGCCGACGAGTCGCATGGCACTGAGAGGCGACCTCAAAGACTTCAGCCTGCCCGACGTCTTCCAGCTCATCACGTTGAGCCGGAAGACCGGCGTGCTGCGCATCAGAGGTGTCGCCGATGCGACAGGAAGCGTGTGGTTCCGCGACGGCGAGGTGTTCTTCGCGCAGTCCAACTGGCACCATGAGCCTCTCGGTGAGCGGCTCGTCACTGCCCGCAAGATCACACCGCACGCGCTCGAAAAGGCGCTGATGATACAGGCTGCCGAACCCGAGGGGGGACGCCGCCTAGGCCAGATCCTCGTGGATGAGGGCCACATCACGGAGAAGGTGCTCGAGGCGTTTGTTCAGGAGCAGATCCAGGACACCATCTTCGACCTGATGCGCTGGGAAGCCGGCGAGTTCGACTTCGAGCTCCTGCCCGAGGTCGTCCATGAGGACATAGGGCTCACGGTCTCGATCGAGAACGTCATCATGGAAGGGAGCCGCCGGCTCGAAGAGTGGGCGCGCATCAGGAAGAAGGTCCCCTCGATGGACGTCGTCTTCAAGATGGCGACCGCTCCGGGTGAGGGTACGTTCGAGATCTCTCTGAAGCCTGTCGAATGGAGCCTGCTGCTGCTGGTGGACGGTACCCGCTCGGTGTCCGAGCTCGCACGTGCCGCCGGCCGGACCGACTTCGAGGTCGCACGCATCCTCTACGGTCTGTTCTCGGCGGGTCTGCTCGAGTTCGCGCCCGAGGATGAAGTCGAACGCCTGCATGCGCAGCGAACGGCCGAGCCCGAGGAGCCGGTCGTGGAGAGCGGGCGAGAGGTTGCATGGCATGACGAGGCCCTCGCGGAGCCTGAGCCCGGCGTTGCCTTAGACGTGGAAACGGAACCCGCTCCGGAACCAGAGCCGGAGACGTCCGCGCCTGAGTCCGAACCCGAACCCGTGCCGGAATCGGTGCCGCCGGTGGTCGTACGTCGAGAAGCGGAGCAACCACCACCCATAGTCACACGCCGCGAGCCCGAGATCCCCGAATTCCTCGCCGCGCCGCCCGCCGGAAGCGCGACTACCGGCGATGTCGCCTCGCTTGACGAGATGATGGATGCCGTGCTGGAGATGCCGCGTTCAAAGACCGAGCCTTCTGCACCCGAGCACCCGGCAATCGAGTCGTGGGATGAGGTCGAACGAGAGCTTCCGGCTGAGGTCGCTGATGTGCCGGATGCAGTTGAGGCCGAGCCGCCCGTGCCCGATTTCGAGCAAGATCTCAGGTCACTCGGTATCGGCGAGCTGCCGGAACCGCCCGCGCCGGTCGAACCGCCGGAGCTATTCGCGCCCGAAGAGGTTTCGGAGTCGCTCGCTGACCAGACCGGTGGGTCCGAGGCTCCGGTGATCGAGCCGCCACCCGAGCCGGAGACACCACCCGAAGCCGGGCCAATGGTGCAGCCTGACGGTGTACCCGAGATCGAACCCACTATCGAGCCAGAGCCGGAGCCAGAGCCGGAGCCGATGGTAGAGCCTGAACCGGAATCACAGGTCGTGCCCGAGATCGAGATCGTGCCGGAGCCCGAACGCGTCCTGGAGGCCGAACCGGAGAGCGTCCTCGAGGCCGAACCGGAGAGCGTCCTCGAGGCTGAACCCGAGTTCGGACTCGAGTCCGAGACCGTTGGAACACCCACGGAGAAGGCCGATCAAGGCCTCGGTGGCCTCGAAGCCGACCTGAGCGATCTGCTCGAGTCGCTCGATGAACCGGAACTCGAGGAACCTTCCGCAGCTATCGTTGAGCCGGAAGAGATCGCGCCCGAGGAGGCGGGAGCCGACTTCTCGAGCGAGATGAGTGACGAGATCGGTGCGTTGACCGGGGCGCGAAAAGCGCGACCGCAAGTGAATGTGAGTGACATTCCCGATAAGGGAGGGAGCCCGGGGCTTCGGATGGACCGGGCGGTCGACAAGAACCTCGTACTGAAGATAATCGACGGGCTCAAGAAGCTGTGACGGAGAACAGGACAGCCGGATGCAGTCTGTGAAAGTAGTGGTCACCGGACCATTCAACGCCGGCAAGACGACGTTCATCAAGTCGGTAAGTGAGATCACGGTGCTCTCGACCGAACGTGAGGTGAGCGACTCCTCTGCCGAGGGCGGCGGGGAGACCACCGTTGCCATGGACTTCGGCCGTATCACGATCTCCGATGACGTGGTCCTCTACATCTTCGGCACACCCGGGCAGGAGCGCTTCTCCTTCATGTGGGAGACACTTTCCGAGGGCATGCTCGGGTTCGTCGTACTCGTCGACGCATCGGACGGGACATCCGTCGCCGACGCCACCTCGATCATCAGCTTCTTCCGCAACATGTCATCGGTCCCCTTTGTTGTGGCGGCTAACAAAGTCGGCGACGACCCGGCCGATCTCGAGTCCCTCCGGGAGAGATTGGGTATCGAGGGCTCGGTCGAGATACTTGCCGTCGACGCGCGCGACCGGGATTCGGTGAAACGGGTCTTGCTTGCGTTGCTCTACCGTATCCTGGAGAGCATGGAGTAGACGGTGAACCTTGAGGCCTACGCACCGGCTGTCTCGCTTCTGCTGCTCGGCGTGATGGCCATCATCGCGTTTGTCCGGGTTCGCTCGCTCATCAAGCGTCACGGCATTGAGGGGCGTGTTCCTACTCAGCAGCCTGTGGCACACGCAGAGCCTCCTGCGCCCTGGTGGGCTTCGCATCTCGATGACTACACGAGGGAGTCGTCACCCAAGGCCGCGGTGTCCGAGGAGCGCGTGAGGGCTGAGGAGCCCCCGACACCGGAGGAGCCTCATGGATCCGCGGAGCTCGAGGAGCACGATGTCACTCCGGACACCGGCGAATACGTGATGCTTGCACAGGTAGAGCTATGGTTCGGTGATTATCGGGTGGCGGTGCGTTCGGGCTCGGATACGGACCGCCGATTCCGCCGATTCGCGGAGGTGCTCCTCGAAGATCTTGGCTCCACACGCGTGCGGGAGTGACGGTGCCGCGGGGGCGAGTATGTCGTACGATGACCCTGATGTGCTGCTCACCGGCGCAAGCCCGACGGTTCGACGGTCGTCCTGAGAGGTCGTGAAGTGACAGATACGGGACAGCGGCTCGGCCAGCTCCTCATGCGGTCGGGAATCATCACCGAGCGTCAGCTTGCCGATGCCCTCGAGGTCCACAAAGCGACAGGGGAGCGCCTCGGTCGCATCATCGTAGACCTCGGCCACGCCACGCAGGGAGAGATCCTCTCGGTGATGGCGACCCAGATCGGTATCGAGTACTTCGACTTCAGCATCGTTCAGCCCGACCCCAATGCGGTAGCTGCGGTGCCGCGAGAGCTCGCAGAACGATACACGTTGATGCCGGTCTCGCTCTCGGACGGTGTGCTGGTCGTGGCCATGGCCGACCCGCAGAACGTGCTCGCACTCGATGACTTGAGAATCATCACGGGTCACGAGATACGCGCCGGCATCTCCACGCGGGATGACATCGCCGGTAGCATCGAGGCATTCTACAAAGTCGCCGAGCACACCGAGTCTGACGACTTCATCGGCTCCGACGACCTCAGTGAGACCGAACTGGAGAGCCTGAGCGGTGTCGCGGCCGACGCACCGATCGTCAAGCTGGTGAACTACATCATCACCAAAGCGGTCAGCGAGCGAGCGAGCGACATCCATATCGAGCCGCAAGACAGCGACCTCAGGGTCCGTTTTCGCGTCGACGGTGTCCTCCATGAGGTGATGAGGAGCCCCCGCTCCGTGCAGGCCGCCATCATCAGCCGTTTCAAGATCATGGCTGAGATGGATATCGCCGAGACCCGTAAGCCGCAAGATGGTCACTGCGCCATCACTGTTTCGGGACACACGATCGACTTCCGCGTCTCGTCGCTGCCCACCGTCTATGGTGAGCGCATCGTGCTGCGTATCCTGCGCAAAGATGCGATCCTGCTCGAACTGAGCGACCTCGGCTTCCTCCCGTCCTCGCTCGAGCGCTTCGAGTCTTCGTTCCGCAAGCCATACGGTGCGATCCTGGTCACCGGGCCGACCGGCTCGGGCAAATCGACCTCGCTCTACGCCGCGATCAACGTGCTCAACTCGCCTGACAAGCATATCCTCACCGCGGAAGACCCGGTCGAGTACCGGGTTCCCGGCGTCAATCAGTGCCAGATCAATGTGAAGTCAGGCCTGACCTTCGCCCGTGCACTCCGCTCCTTCCTGCGCTGCTCGCCCGATATCATCCTTGTCGGTGAGATCCGCGACCAGGAGACGGCGCGCATCGGCATCGAGTCGGCGCTCACCGGCCATCTCGTGCTCTCGACGCTGCACACCAACGACTCGGCGGGTGCCGTGACGCGCCTGGTCGAAATGGGTGTGGAGCCCTTCCTCGTCGCCTCGGCCGTCGACTGCATCCTTGCGCAGCGCCTCGCTCGCCGTTTGTGCCCCTCGTGCAAGGAGGAATACGAGCCGAAACCACAAACGCTTATAGACGCCGGCTTCCCTGCCGATAATCTGCCTGAGAGGATCTTCAAGGCAGTCGGCTGCAAGAAGTGCGGCGGTACCGGATATCGAGGGCGCATGGGCGTCCACGAGGTACTCCTCGTGTCGGAGGAGATCGGTCGGCTCACCGTCGCCGGGGCCACGTCGGAGGAGATCAAGAAGGCCGCCATCGCTGACGGCATGCTCACCCTCAAAGAGGATGGGCTCGAGAAGGTCAGGATGGGGGACACATCGGTCGAGGAGATCCTGCGCGTGATCGTGTAGGCGCTCCCAGGACCGACAGGAGCGCCGCTCGCAAGAGCGGGACACGCGGAAACGAGGAGTGCGACCGATGGCTGTCTACAACTACTCCGTGCGCGACCGGTCCGGCAAGATCGTCAAGGGATCCCTGGAAGGGGACAACCGGGAGGCGGTCAGCGGCAAGCTGAGGGAGATGGGCTATATCATCCTTCAGCTCGACCAGCAGTCGCAGCTCGCCGCCATGGGCCAGATAAAGTTCGGGACCGGCGTCAAAGTCAAGGACGTCGCTATCTTCGCGCGGCAGTTCGCCACCATGATCAACGCGGGACTCTCGCTCACCAAGTGCCTGAGCATCCTTGCCGAGCAGACCGAGAGTTCGGGTCTCAAGGAAGTCATCCAGCAGGTCGCGAACGACGTCGAGTCAGGTCAGTCGCTTTCCGACTCGCTCTCCAAGCACCCCAAGGTCTTCCCGCCGATCTTCGTCAACATGGTCAGAGCGGGCGAGACCGGCGGTGTGCTCGACGAGGTGCTCGTTCGCGTCGCCGATCACTTCGAGGCCGAACTCGCGCTCAAAGGCAAGATCAAGTCCGCGATGACGTATCCCGTGGCCATGGGCGCACTCGTGCTCATGATCCTCGCGGCGATGATGATCTTCGTGGTTCCGGTCTTCGAGGAGATGTTCGCCTCGATGGGTGGCGAGCTGCCATTCATCACACAGCTGTTGGTCGACATTTCTAGCTTCGTGTCAGGTGTCGGTGGGTTGCTCGTGTTGGTCGGTGCTGTGGGTATCGTGTTTGGATTCCGCTTCTGGACCAGCACAAGCAGTGGCAGGCTGATCTGGGATGCAACGAAGCTGCGGATGCCGATCTTCGGCGGTATGATCCGCAAGATTGCGCTCGCTAAGTTCACTAGGACGTTCGGCACGCTTGTCTCTGCCGGTGTGCCCATCCTTGGGGCACTCGACATCGTCGCTGACACGTCGGGCAACGAGGTGGTCGCCCAGGCGGTCAAGAAGACGCGCTCCGCCATCAAGGAAGGCGAAACCATTGCCAAGCCGCTCTCCGAGTCCAGGGTGTTCCCGTCGATGCTCGTCCAGATGATTGCGGTGGGCGAGGAGACTGGCGCACTCGACGCCATGCTCAACAAGATTGCGGACTTCTACGATGAAGAGGTGGCGAACGCCGTGGACGGCCTCACGTCGCTCATCGAGCCGCTCATGATGGCGACTCTCGGGCTGATCGTCGGCGCCATGGTCATCGCGCTCTACATGCCGATGTTCCAGATCATCACGCTGATAGATTAGGTGCGCACCTTCCATCCAAGAATACCTCTAAAGTCCGGCATCTCCTTGCCCGATAACAGGTGTAAGCAAGAGAGTGGTCGCCATGAGGGAGGCCACCGGTAGTCCCGAAAGGGAGAAGGAGGTGCGGAACATGTTCAGGATGTTCCGGAAGAGTGATGAGGGCTTCACCCTCGTCGAGTTGATGGTCGTTGTTCTCATTATCGGTATCCTTGTCGCAATCGCCATTCCCGTCTTCAACGCAGCTCGTGCCAACGCCCAGCAGCGCTCCTGCCAGGCGAACCTGCGCACCATGGACGGCGCCATCGAGCAGTGGCGTGCCGAGGACGTGGACAACGATCCTGCCGACTGGGGCGGGGTTTTCGCCACGGCGATGGGCGCTGGCGGTCTCGCCGATTACATCCAGGAGACGCCGACTTGCCCCGGTGGTGGAACCTACAGCGTGAGCAACTCGACCGATGCGAGGTTCGCCTGCGACGTCGCGGGTCACGCATACTAAGTCATCTCACTCAGTAACGTGACCGAAGGGCCGGCAGCGCGAGCTGCCGGCCCTTCTCGCTTTCCCGGAGACACGCACTCTCCGCTCCGCTAGACTCATCGCATCACTTCCGGGAGGAGGCGCATGACCACCGAACTTGCGCTTGTCGCTATCGCGTTCTTCGTGTTCGGCCTGCTGCTCGGCAGTTTCGGCAACGTAGTGATCTGGCGCTTCCCCCGGGGCGAATCGCTGAGCTCGCCCGGTTCGCGCTGTCCTGCGTGCGACGCACCCGTTCGGTGGTACGACAACATCCCGGTCGTCTCGTGGCTCCTGCTGCGGGCCCGGTGCCGTTCGTGCGGCGAGCCGATCGCGACCCGCTATCCCGCAGTCGAGCTGTTGTCAGGACTCCTCTGGCTCGCTGCCGGCCTCACGTTCGGCCTGGGCGGCCAGGCTGTCATAGCCGGGTTCTTCTTCTGGACTCTTCTCATCCTGACCTTCATCGATCTCGATACCATGCGCCTTCCAAACCCGATCGTCGGGGCACTCGCCCTGCTCGGTTTCGCTGGCGCCACCGTGTCACAGGTCACTTCGGTCGACTGGGTTCCTCTGACAGGCGGCGATGCCTCACCGCTCCTTGGGGCGGTGTTCGGCGCACTGCTTGGTGCCGGCATCAGCGGTGGCATCGCAGCACTCTACGCAGGCGTGCGCGGCAGATCCGGTTTCGGGATGGGGGACGTCAAGCTCCTCGGCGCGATGGGCTTCTTCCTTGGTCCGTACGTCCTGCTGTCGCTCTTCATCGGAAGCTTGTTCGGCGCCGTGGTCGGTATCGTGACCGCGGCGCGCTCGGAGAACGGCCTTGCGACGAAGATCCCGTTTGGCCCGTTTCTCGCCCTCGGCGGCATCTTAGCGGCTCTCGTCGGGCCCGAGATCGTGCGTATGTACCTTGCCCTGGTCACGGGCTGAGAAGGCGTTCAAGCTGCGATAGCCACATGCCGATACCTGAAACAGGCAGGCGCATACGCCCTGCCGCGTGGATTCTCCGCACGTGATCGGATGTGGTGAGGGTGCAGAGGGGCGGTACGTCGCATAGCGTGCGTGATGAGGGCATGACGATCATCGAGGTCGTTGTGGGCATCACAATCTTCTTCTTCGTGCTGACGGCTATCTTCGGCCTGCTCGGGGCGACTACGAGCATGGCCGTCTTCTCCAACGAACGCGCCCTGCTCGTGAACGCCATGAACTCCTATATCGAAGAGGCCCGCGCGATGCCGTATCTCGCCGTGGGTGTCGACGCCACCGGCGCTGAAGTCTTCGGTGACCTTCCCGAGGAAACCTCGCAGTCCATCGGCGGCTATACCGTGATCATCAGGCCTACGGTCGAGTGGGTGGATGATCCGTTCATAGAACCGGGTACGGAAGACTACAAGCAGCTGACCGTAGACGGAATCATCATGCGGGGAGGCGAGGTCGTCTATACGCTCTCCATGTCGACTTTCATCCGACAGGAGGCCCCCGCGGGTGATTTCACGCCGCCGAGCATCGAGTTCGGGCCGAACTCACCTCCCGAGGCGAGTCCCCCGACGGTCGTGCGTGGTGAGAGCGTGCTGATCGAGGCTATCGCCCAGGCGACGATGCCCGGGGCGCGCCTCGTGAGCATGTCGTTCGTCATCAGCCCGGGGGGCACGTTCCTCCAGGGCTCCGCGCCCGGAAGCGTGGCGCTCTGGGAACTCGACACACAGAGTCTCACCAAGCAATTCTACTGGAACACCCTTGCGGTCGATGAGTTCAACGAGCGCATCGTCCAGGATGGCGAGTACACGATCACCATCGAAGTCGTGGACAGCAACCAGAAACGCGTGCACCGGACACGGCGGGTACTCATCGACAACGACCCGCCGGACATCCCTACGGACCTCGTCGCGCATGCACTCCTGAGTGGCACGCAGGTGCCGCTGACGTGGACGAGGTCGATGGACGGCTGGACCGAGACCGACCACTACGCCCTGCTTGTCGCACGGCAGTCCGAGGTGGGGACGTGGACCTCGGAAGTGTTGCTGACCGAAGGGCCAGCGGGCTCCTACACCTTGAGCACGATCCCGTTCAGTCGCTACAACGTGCGTGTCGCCGGAGAGAGTCCGGAGGGGCTGCGCTCCGGGTGGGCGCCGCTTATCGAAGAAGGTGAGGACCCGGTTATCTTCGAGACCAGGCCGCTCATCAACGGGACGTATAGGGCTGTCTACTCGAACAACAATCCGCGTGGCTGGCAGGTGAGCGTGAACCTCTCCACCTCGCAGCCGACCTTTCCCGTGGAGTCGGTGCGCTACGAACTCTACGAGCGCACCCCCTCCGGTGAGTGGACGCTTGTGAGCAGCGATCTCAACACCACTGGTATGTTCACACACAACTACCTGGTAGAGGGTAACAAGAACCAGGCGATCGACCGCTACTACATGGTGCGTGCCTACTGGACGCGCAATGCGGCCTCACCCGAACTCATGACGGAGTCGAACACCCTCGGGCCTACCTCGACCGCCGGTGAGCCGAACGTGATCACCTTCCCAACGCCGGGAGCGTGGTGAGATGACACGGATGCGGGACGACAGGGGATTCACCCTCTCAGAGCTGGTCGTGGTGCTCGCACTGCTCGTCGTCGTCATCGGTGTGGTCTATGGCTCGGCGCACGCCATGATGCAGGCGGCACGTGTGAGCGATCGGCAGTCACGCTTCACTCAAGAAGTGGCGTCGCCGCTGCTCGTCATCGACAGAATCCTGGTCCAGAATTCCAGCATCCAGGATGCGACGCCATACCGCATCGTGGTGCTCACCGACCGGGATCTCAACAACAAGATGGAGCGTACGACGATTCAGGCGCGTACCGATGGCACGCTACATTACCGGTCCGAGGAGCTCAATCCGGCACGGACTGCCGTCGAGCGAGTCCTGCAGGACTGGGTGATCTCCGATAACAACGTGAACGTCGCGCAAGGAGAGCCGCTCTTTCGATATTACGACGTTGAGCTGGAGGAGATCACCGCGATGGGAAGCGTCAGTTCGGATGCACGCTCGATTCTCGTGAACCTTGTCACCGAACACGACGGCCGTACCCTTTCTGACTCGCGGCGGATCCAGTTCCGCCTGCGGCAGTGGTAGGAGCTGGTGAAGATGCGCATGCCGCACGGACTTCTCTGCAGGGACGATGGCGTCGTACTGCCGCTCGTCATGGGGATAATCTCCGTTCTCACTGTGATTTCCGTAGCGAGTTTCGCGCTCGCGAGCAACGCGCTTCACGAGACGACACGCACGCAGGGCGAAACCGTTGCATTTCAGATCGCGAACGCCGGAGTAGATGCAGCGCTCGAGCAGGTGTACCGCAGCGGTTTCGTCGAGGACAACTTCCCGGCGTCCGCTGACTTGTCAGGCGGTACGTACGTGGTCGAAGTCGAGCGCCTGGACAACTCCGAATTCCAGCTTACGTCCGTTGGTACCGATGCAACCGGTTTCACCGAGACGGTGGTTGTGCGCTTCTTCTACATCAACCTCTGGGAGATGGTCTTCGCCGCCGGTACCCAGGAGTCCCTGACGGCCGGTGGTGGAGGGATCACGGGCAACAGCAACGTCACGGGGCCCTTCTACGTTCGCGGGACGGTGAACACCAACGGCGCGGCGTACATCCATAACGGACCGTGGTTCGTTGACGGTAACGTAAGCGCAGGCGGCAACACGGAGATCGGTTCGACCACCAACCCGATTCAGGTGTATGTTTCCGGCTCATACAATCTGACGGGAAATGCTACAGACTATCTGCGGAACTTCTCAGTCGCCGTGCCCAAGCTCGAACTCCCGAGGTTGGGCGCTGACGAGCTTCTCATCGCAGCCGGGAAGGCCCAGGCTGAGTCGATCGACAACCTTATCGGTACCCCCGAATGGTCAGCAGGACCGAACTATGAGGCCGAGGAGGGCGTTCAGGATCCGCTCGCGTACGACACCATCGACCCGCCGAACACCGCCGGGTTCACCCGTGAGTATGCGCGCAAGGACGACGTCGAACTGCATCGCTTCGGCTACAAGTACATCGGGGAGAGCTCGAGTCCCTCGGAACCGCGTCAGGGATCAAGCTCGCTTGTCATCGGGCCCTGGAGCTTCGGAGCATGGCCGGGCAATGGCTATCCGGTCGACAGCACAAGCAACGACGACTTCGCTTATGACGCTGCGACGAGGACTCTCTACGTCGAAGGTACCGTCTTCGTCGATGGCCCTGTGACGTTCACGGAGCACATTCGCTACAGGGGCAGAGGGACGATCGTCGCAAACGGAGACGTGCTCATACAAGGCGCGCTGCATCCGGACAACACCGGAGCTACCGAGGCAGAGAGGCGCAAGATGGGACCGCGCCACGTTCTCGGAATCGCGACACCCGGGAACATCACCGTACAAGGTCCGACCGGGAACGTGCCCAAGCCCGAGCCTACAGACCCTCCGTATCACTCGCTCGCTATGTATGCTGCCGAGACGATCGCGTTCACGACGAACAACTACTACGTAGGATCGATCGTGGCAGGCCAGATCAACATGGGCAACAACAACGTCCACCTCGTGACCGACCCGGATCTGCCGGAGTTCCTTCCCGACAGCCTTCCGGGTCGTGATACGCCGATACTCACGAAAGGTGCGTGGGCGCGCCAATGAGACGAACGTATTGCATAACAGCGGCATATGCGCTTTCATTGATGCGGGGAAACATGAGCGGCGCACGGCATTTGATGTCGCCATCTCTCCGCGGAGCCGACGCAGCATGCATGAGCAGCCTTGACGTAGCAATAGTGGCAGACAGGTAGGGGGGACTCCGTGGGCCTCATATCGATGGGCTCGGGTGCGCCACCGGTGGGTCTCGACATCGGGACCGATCACGTGCGCGCCGCGGTGCTCAAGGCATCCTCTTCGGCTCCCACGCTCGCGGCGTACGGACGTGTAGACATGCCGATGGGTGCGGTCGTCGACGGGGAGATCGTCGATCCGGCCGCCGTGTCATCGGCGATCCGGGAACTCTGGCGCCAGCCCGGCATCAAGGGCCGTGAAGTCCTCACCGGTGTCTCAAACCAGAAGGTAGTCGTCCGCCTCATCGATCTGCCGTTCATGGAGCGCGATGAGTTGCAGGGTGCCATCCAGTACCAGGCGCAAGACTATATCCCGATACCGGTCGAAGACGCGATCCTCGATTTCCAGATCATCGGCGACTACATGACGCCGGGCGACGAGCACATGATGGAGGTGCTCCTCGTCGCCGCTCAGCGCGACACCATCGAGGCAACCGTATCCGCTGTCGAAGGCGCGGGTCTCCGACTCTCGGGCATAGATGTCACGTCGTTCGCGATCGTGCGCTCGACGCTCGGGAGCGGCCTGAGTGTTCTCGCCGAGGAAGAAGAGGGCCCGGGCGAGGCGGTCGCGGTCATTCACATCGGCTCTGGTCTCACAAACATCGCCGTGGTCGAGAAGGGCGTTCCCCGGTTCACCCGGGCTTCGTCGCTTTCGGGAAACCAGTTCACCCAGGCCGTGGCAAACGTTCTGAACCTCACGTTCGACGATGCCGAGCGTCTGAAGATACGAGCCGGACTGCCGGACATCAGCGCCCAAACGCACGCCCAGCCTGATGCTGACGATGCCGATGCCCGGATGGTGCAGACGGCGCAGGACGCGCTCGAGCGCGAAGTGAACAAGTTCATCGCTGAGGTGCGTCGCTCGCTCGACTACTACCTGACGCAGACGACCCAGGCGCGGACGATTCGTAGAATCCATCTCACCGGCAGCAGTGCTCAGCTCGCTCACATGAACACGTATCTCGAGAAGGGTCTGCAGGCCGAGGTGGTACTGAGCGATCCGCTGCGCTTCGTCCAGGTCGGCTCCTCGGCACGGATGGCGGCCGAAGACGACCGCATGGGCGCGGCACCGGCTATCGGCCTGGCACTGGGGGGTGTGATGTAGATGGTGCGCATCAACCTGCTTCCCCAGGAGATCATCGAGAAGCGCCGTTTCGAGCGCGACATACGTTACGTCGCGTTCGCCGGAGTCATCGTGCTCGTCGTGCTCTTCGCCGTCTACGGCCTGCTCGCCATCCAGGTCGGGCAGCGCAATGCCGAGCTTCAGGACCGTCAGCAGACCGAGGCGAACCTGCGTGCGCAGGCCGAGGCCTTCCGCATCTTCGAGGAGAAGGAATCCGAACTCGAGGCCCGGCTACAGCTCGCGGACGAGGCGCTCGCCGGGCGCGTGGAGTGGGGCCGTCTCGCTAACGAGGTCTCCCTGATCATGCCGGCCGATGTGTGGCTGGTGACGCTCACCTGCGACGAGGACCAGGGCCTGTCGATGTTCGCACGGGCGATCGACAACGAGAGCGACGTGCCCGACGTCGGACACAAGGCGGTCGCCAAGACGCTCGTTCGCTTCGCCGATCTCGACCAGCTCTCAAGCGTCTGGCTGAACTCGTCGATAAAGACCGAGTATGAAGAGCAGCCAGTGATCGACTTCAATGTGACCACCGCCGTCGAACGTCCGGGCCTTGACGAGGACACGGACGGCGTGCCTGCCCCGCCGCCAGGGTCCGGCCAGTAGAGAACGGACGGAGAGACATGACGCTTTCCTATAGGAACAAGCTCATACTCGCCGGCGCGGTAGCCGTTCTCCTGGCCGTGCTGGTCCTGCTCCTGCTCGTGATGCCGGCGTTCCAGCGGCTGCGAACGTACGACGACCAGATTGCCGAGGCTGATCGGCAGATCTCACAGGCGCAGGCGCTGCTGGCACAACGCCAGGAGGTCAAGGGCCGCTCCCACGAGACGGAAGCCAAGCGCATACGGCTCGCCAACCAGATGCCGGAGACCCCTGAGCTTCCTTCGCTCATCATCGAGTTGCAGGACACTGTCAACCTGTCCGGGCTCGAGTTCGCCTCGCTGACACCGAGCGAGCCGATACTGGTCGAGGGCGGCTATTCGGAGATAACGATCGCCATGTTGGTGCGAGGCACGTGGCAGGACACCGTGGACCTGATGCAACGGCTGCCGAGGCTGACCCGCCAGGTTCGCATTGTCGGCTTCAACACGGCGCAGTCGGCCCAGGACGACGACGATGACGACACGAACGTGGTGGAGACCGGGATGACCATCCGGGTCTACACGATGCCTGCGGACGTGGCTCCGGCAGCTGTGCCGCCGGCGCCCGATGCCGAGCAGTAACGAGTCCAGGGAGCCTGTCGTGATGGATCACATGAAGCCAGAGCAGAGTGCGAACCGGGATCAGGGACTGGGTTCCGATGTGGGCGCGGTCGAGACGGGCGCCGCTGCTCCGGCGAGTAACCCCGCAGTCATCGTCGCTGCGGTCGTGATCTTCCTGCTGGTGGCCGCCGCGGCGGCCGCAGCTGTGTATGTGTTCGTGCTCGGCACGTCTGACGACCTTGCACCGGTTATCACTCCGGGAACCACGGAGGAGGCTCCGGCCCCGGCGGCGGCTGTCGGGGACCAGTCCGAGCCTGCACCGGTACCGCTCAAGCGCGTCTTCACCTTCCGTGACGTGTTCGAGCCGCTCATCAAGCCCGCTCCCACTCCTCCGACCGTGACGGGGACAGTGACCGACGAGACCACCGGCACCGCTGCGGTGTCTGACGGGACGCTCACCCTGCTTGACGTCGTGGCGGTCGACGGTGAGCCTGCCGCGGTGCTCGGACTCAACGGTGAGACCTAC
>SKKZ01000038.1 GCA_007123455.1 Coriobacteriia bacterium
GCGCCAAGAGGCATGACAAGTACGCCAGGAGGTGTAAACTTGCTGTCGGGGAAGTTCTCGCACGAGGGGATTCCTGGCCATATGGCCGCCGCTAGGCGCGGCCGGAGGTACGTCTGAACCGATATGAGAGGAGCGCTGCATGGCTGCGAAAGAAGGCTACTGCGTCAAGTGCAAGGACAAGCGGGAGATGAAGGACGCCCAGGCGATCACTATGAAGAACGGTCGCCCCGCGACCCAGGGCGTTTGTCCCGAGTGCGGCACCAAGATGTTCAAGATCGGCAAGTAATCGCCCGTGAAAGGGTGTGATGCGACGGGCGTCGGAGTCTCTCCGACGCCCGTCGTGCGTGCCGGATCCCCCGCTGCCGATATTGCCGGTCTGCAATGCGTGGCGGCTGTGTTGACACCCTCGTTGCCGAGGAGTAGCGTCCGATAATCAGTGCTGGAGCAGTGCCACGCGATGGTCGGAGTCAGGAGCGCGACATGAACGTCATCGTGGTCGGATGCGGACGGGTGGGCTCGCAGCTGGCGACTCTCCTTTCCATCGAAGGTCACAACGTCGTGGTCATCGACAAGAACGCTGAGGCGTTCCGTAGACTCGGCACGATCTTCAACGGTGTGACGATCAAAGGCCTCGGATTCGACGAGGATGTGCTCGAGGAGGCCGGCGCGCGCGAGGCCCACGCCTTCGCCGCAGTCACCAATCTCGATAACACAAACCTTATGGCGGCCGAGGTGGCACGTAAGCTGTTTGAGGTCGAGCATGTTGTCGCCCGCCTGTACAACCCGGTGCGCGAACGGACCTATCAACAGCTCGGGCTCGATTACGTCTGCGGCACGACCCTCGTGGCAGAGGTGCTCCTCGAAAAGATCAAGTCGGGTCACGGACACCACGTGACGGCGCTCGGCGACGTGGAGATCGTTCAGTTCAAAGCGAGCTCTGCAGTAGAAGGTAAGCGGGTCGCCGATATCGAGATCGCACGGAGATTCCGCATCGCGGCTGTCTCACGTGGAGACGATATGTTCGTGCCCGAGCCGAGCGCGGTGCTTCACGCCGGCGACATCGTTATGGCATCGGTCAAAGAAGACGCGTTCGGCAAGATCGAGCGCTATATGGAGGAGTGATCACATGTACATCGTCATCAACGGCGGTGGCAAGGTCGGCTCCTATCTCGCGCGGACGATGATCGAGGCGGGCCACGATGTCGCTCTCATCGAGAAGCGCGCCGAGATCGTCGAGAAGCTCGTGGCCGAGCTTCCTGGACGCACCCTGGTGATTCATGGCGACGGGTGTGATGCGGCGTTCCAAGAGGATGCGGGTGTCGGACGCGCGGAGGTCATCGTGAGTGCGACCGGTGACGACGACGACAATCTCGTCGCATGTCAGCTCGCCAAGGTGGCGTTCGGGGTGCCTCGTGCGATCGCCCGCGTGAACAACCCGAAGAACGAGCACATCTTCAACGCTCTCGGTATCGAGGCCATCTCTTCGACGACGATCATCTCCCGCATGATCGAAGAGGAGGCCACCGTCGGCGACATCAGAACCCTCATCGCCCTACGCAAGGGCAACATGGCCATCGTCGAGATCGAGCTTCCGACCGATCGTTGTGTGGTTTGCAACAAAGCCGTCTCCGATCTCGACCTGCCGGGGGATTGCATACTCGTTGCACTGGTGCGCGGGGAGGACGAGGTGGTCACGGTGCATGGCGACACCCGGCTGCAACCCGGGGACCAGGTCATAGCCTTCACCGCGGTTGAGCACGAGAAGAAGCTCAAGCGGGCGCTTACCGGCTCGTAGTCACGTTTGCCCGGTCTCGTTCGGGTGCGGTACTATGCGGGACGCTATGCGGGCATAGCTCAGTTGGTAGAGCGACAGCTTCCCAAGCTGTAGGTCGCGGGTTCGAGACCCGTTGCCCGCTCCACGATCCTCTCACCGGCCGCCTTCGGGCGGCCGCGCACGTTCTCCGATACCTTTCTGCGATTCGCAGGCAGGAATTCAGCTGGCGTTGTCGAACACATGTTCGTAGAGCGCCACGTTCCCTCACCTCCTGCGTGGCCCGATGAGCAGGGGGTGCGTTATGAGGTGGCGTCTGGCTGTTGTCGTCGCGGCTTGCGTGGTCGCGAATGCGTTATCGGGAGTGGCCTGGGCCGGCTCGGCCGGATCGGGCTGGCCGCTTCCGGGCACAGCTCCTGTAGTGGTTGCGTTCGGGGAGCGCTACATCGCGCCTGACGGCACGTCTGCGGTGCACCGGGGAGTTGATCTGGCAGCACCGGCAGGCAGTGCGGTCTCCGGCGTGCTCGAGGGAACCGTGACGTTCGCCGGTCGGGTGCCGGCGGGTCCGGGGGCCACCACGCTTGCCGTGACTGCCGAAAGCGGTGACCTGCGCCTTACCTATCTGCCTCTGAGCGAGATCGCCGTGACAGCAGGGGAAACAATCCCCGCCGGCTCGAGAGTGGGAACGCTCGCCGGCGATGGTGACCGCTCGAGCCCCGAGCCGCACCTGCACCTGAGTGCACGACGTGGTTCGCTCTACATCGATCCGATGCCCTTCCTGCTTGTGCCACCCGTGGCCAAAGGGGGTAGCGCATCGGAGCCGGTGCCCGCCCCGGCGCTGCCGCAAACCGCTCCGGTTGCACCGCTAGCATCACCTTCCGCGGTCACTGAGGGTTCCTCGATCATTGCGCCCCAGCTTCAACCAACTGCGGTTCCAGTACCCGCGAACGCGCCGGCTGAGGTATCTGTGAATCAGCCAGCTCCCGTTGATACCGTTTCGACGGTCAATGCGCCCTCGGTCTCGCGAGCACGTTCGGCTGAGGGGGTGCCAGCGAACTTCTCCGCTGCCCTGTCCGCCGAAGCGAAGACGGCAGCTGTGCCGACACCCACTGGAGTGCCGTGTGTGGAGCCAGGGGAATCACTCTCAGGGTATGCGGCTACAGCCAGGGACTCCCGCACAGGCAGTCGCATCCCGGCATCTGCGGTACCCGACACCATGCGCGCCACCCTTGCAGCGGACCGGCGCATGGAAGTCCTTAAGAGCGGCAGGCTATCAGTCGGTACGCTTGCCGGTCTCGCTGCGGCACTCGCGGTCGCACTGCTGTCGCCGCTGTGGCGGAGCAGGCCCGCTCTTGGCATATCAGTCAGACCCGAACGAGAGGATGTTGCCGCAGTGGTAGCTCGGTGATACACTGCGAGGGCTCATTTTCCTGCTCCGGGCAGCTGCCTTCACAGTCCCGGGGCCGATAGCCCGGAGGAGGTGACACATGAAGGCTTACGAAATGTTGCTCTTGCTCGATCCCAGCCTCGATGAGGAGACCCGCGAGGGTATCGTCGAGAAGGCGCAGGGACTCATCACTGCCGAGGGGGGCGTCGTCGACGCCGTCGAATCCTGGGGCAAGCGCCGCCTTGCTTTCGAGATCAACGACGCGACCGATGGCGATTACGTGCTCGTCAATTTCCATCACTCCCCCGAAGCGATCGCCGAGATCGACCGCGTGCTGCACATCACCGACCCGGTGTTCCGCTACATGATTCTCCGTCGTGACGACAGGGAGTAGAGGTACGCAGCACACTGGCGGTTCACCGACGAGGTGTGTCCGGTGTTCGCTTCGAGAAACAGGTGGTGGTTTTAGATGAGCATCAATCGAGTCATGATCAGCGGGAACCTCACCCGCGACCCCGAGTTGCGTTCGACTGCGGGCGGCACGTCCGTGCTCAAGCTCGGCGTTGCGGTGAACGACCGCCGCAAGAACCAGCAGACCGGCGAGTGGGAAGACGTACCTAACTTCGTCGACTGCACGATTTTTGGCACTCGTGCCGACGCGCTGGCGCAGTACCTCGGTAAGGGGCAGAAGGTCGCCATCGAAGGCAAGCTCCGATTCAGCTCGTGGGAAAGCCAGCAGGGCGAGAAGCGCTCCAAGCTCGAGGTTGTCGTCGACGAGATCGAATTCATGTCCTCGCGTGGCGAGGGCGGCGGCGGTCGTCAGGTCGAGACCCCGCAGACCCCGGATCTCCCGGCAGACGACGAGATCCCGTTCTAGGAACGTAGAGCGGACCTGGGGGCGGAACCCTCCCGCCACGGGTTCGCGTCATGATGAAAAGCGTCGCTTCGAGAGAAGCGAAAGGAGGATCGGACGTGTCCGAATACGTACGCAAGCCGAGGCGCAAGTACTGTGCCTTCTGCAAGGACAAGGTCGAGCACATCGACTACAAAGACGCTCAGCTGATGCGGAAGTTCATGACCGATCGCGGCAAGATCAAGCCGCGCCGGGTCACGGGCAACTGCGCTCAGCACCAGCACAAGCTTTCAGTTGCAATCAAGCGCGCGCGCGAGATGGCGCTCGTGCCCTACACCGTTCCCGTGGTGAGCGGCAAGGTCGACGGCCGCAGGGGCAGGTAGCTTCCGGGTGCCGGGTTTCTCTCCCACACGGGACGCGGTGCTGCTCTCCGGCGCGGTCGTCTTCGGAGGCCTGATTGCGTCCCTGCTGCCGGTTGTAGGGTTCCCGCTGGCAGCAGC
>SKKZ01000051.1 GCA_007123455.1 Coriobacteriia bacterium
GGAGTGCCGCTGTCTCCAGCAGGGCCACGCGCTTCTCCGACATCCCGAGTTCCCGGGCAAGCGCGACGACGTAGCGAGCGACGATGCGTGAGTGCTCGGGCGCGTGCGCATCTCGCGCATCAACGGCTGACGCAAGCGCACGGACCGTCGAGAGATGGTCGCCCCTTCTGATACGCGCGAACCGCTCATCCGGGTCGAGCAGATGCCCTTCGGCCTCATCGTAGACGCGCGTCCGCGCACCACCGGCAGATCGGGCCCACTGCTGCGCGAACATCGCCTTGCGCACGAGGTCCTCTCCTTCGCGCGCATGTGCCGGAGCGGAGGCGACACCGGACGAGACCGAGACGGCCATCGCACCTGATTGAACCGTACGCTCCACCTCACACCCGGACATCTCGGCGAGCTCGACAGCCTGAGCTGCATCCGCGGCCGGCAGAAGCGCAACGATGTCGTCACCGCCCAACCGGAAAAGACGTGCCCGGGACGCGAGAGTACGTTCGAGGACCTCGGCTACCTCACGCAGAACCCGATCGCCCTCGTTGCGACCCCCGACCTCGTTCAGCCGGCCGAATCCGTCGACGTCAAATGCGATCACCGCCAGATCCCCTTCGCCTCGCGATGCGATGGTCACAGGTAGGACCGCCTCGAATGCCCGCCGGTTAGCCAGCCCGGTTACGGGGTCCGTGACCGAACTGGCAAACAGGTACGTGCCCTCCAGGGTGGAAAGCCAACTACGCACCCCCAGGAGAGAGGCGAGCACGACGGCGGACCCGAGGTACACTCGCGCGTCAGCCGAGCCCGTTGCTGTCGCCGAAGCCCACGCCAGCAGCGGCACGCAGAGGACCATAACACCGAGATACACCGGTGATGCCCAGGGCCACCGTCCGAGAGGGGCCGGGACAGAGCGCGGGACCGGACGGCCGCTTCTCTCGGTCAGACGATAGACCGCGGCGATGAAGAGGAAGTAGAACCCGGCCGTGAACAGGTAGTTCACCAACAATCCTATGGCCAGGGGCTCGGCAGCGCTTTGAAGCGAGACATACCACCACGGCCATGCGAGAATGCCGGCCGTATACACCGTGAGGGAGGCGGCGAAGAGACGTTCCCATGGGCGCCAACGATGCGCCTTCAGACCGAGCAGCACGCCGAACGTGCCGGCAAGGAGCGTCACTCCAAGAACCGGGTAGGCCGAGCCGACCAGGAGCAATCCTGTCGAGTGACGCGGGATCCCCTCGAAGAGAGGGACGATCAGCCAACGATATGCCGCAACGAACCCCACGACCATGCCGAGCAGAATGTCGACGTAGAAGCGCGCACGTACAGCGAGGGGCTCGGATCCGAACCGCGTGAGAGACACGACCATTGCAACGAAGACCAGGGCCGCGCCTAACTGCAAGAGCTCGAACGGATGGGGCAGTCGAGGACCTAGCGGGTCGACGAAGACGACGCTGTAGGCCCAGAACGACTCGCTCACGAACAGCAACGCTGTTGCGAGCGTCATCAGTAGCCAGAACCGACGCTCCTCACCCATGACACGGCGGAACGTCATGTAGGAAGCGCCACATGCCATGAGTATCGGAACGAGTGAGATGGCCCACGAGAGCAGCGCCTCGGTCGAGCCGTCGGGTGCGAGAGCATCCGTGAGCACCAGAGCGACGACGAGAACGGCAAGGCCGCTCCACGCGAGAAGCCGGGCAGCTCGCGCACGGTCTAGCCTGACCACGGGTCGCCCCCCTCGTCGCTCCGGGTCTCGGGATAAGAATCGACGATCACCGCGATCAATGCCTCGACGACATCCGGTTCGTAGGCGAGGCCCATGTTCTGATCGAGCTCCTGCAGGGCTGCTGCGTGCGAGAGCGCGCCCCGGTCCGGGCGTCCGGAAGTCATGCCTTCGAAGCTGTTGCATACGGCGATTATGCGCGCAGCAACAGGGATATCAGTAGCGGAGAGCCCGTCCGGATATCCCTTGCCGTCCCATCGCTCATGATGCGCGCGGATCGCAGGGGCTACCCGTGCCAGTGGGGTGGAAGACACGATTCTGTCCCCGATGAGCACGTGGTCCCGGTAGAGTGCCTCGTCGGCGCGCGAACGCGGCTCGCGCTTCGCGAGCGTCTTGTCGGGGACTCCCGTCTTGCCGATGTCGTGCAGAAGCGCTGCGATTTCGACGTCGCGCACGTTCTCGAAGGACATGCCGAGGTGTTCGGCGACCAGGACGCAGAGCGCTGCCACGTTGCGCGAGTGAAAGCGCGTCGTTTCGTGCCGCGCTTCCGAGGCAACGGCGATCGCGAGCATCATGCTGAGCTCGGCGCGTTCTTCGGCAGTAGCGATTCGTGCTACATGGTCGAGTGCTCCCACCAGTTTCGGATCGTAGATGACAACCCGGTCCTTGCCGTGAGACTTGGCCCAGTGCTGAGCCGCATACGCCTTCTTCACAAGGTCGCGTGAGCCTGCCGAGTCCTTCGGACACGACGCGACTCCCCATGCCGCCGTAAGTGGCAGACCCGCCGTGGTGAGCACTCCGTGCACGGCCTCCCTCATCTCCCGGGCCACCCCGGCGGCGGAGGCCTGATCCCGCCCCTCGAGCAACACGGCGAACTCGTCCCCACCAAGACGACCGAGCGTCGAGCGCTTCCCGATCACCGCCCGCATTGACCGGGTGACCTCACGCAATAGACGATCGCCCTCCGAACTTCCGTACAGCGTGTTGATGCGACCGAAGTCATTGAGATCGAACACGATGACGGAAACAGGCTCTCCGTATCGTTCAAACGTCCGTATCGAGTCCGAGAGTCGCGTGTGAAAGGTCTGCTGGTCCGACACCCCGGTCAACGGATCGGTGCCCGCACGGCGTCGTAAGCGGCCGTTGTGAACCGCATCGAGAGCGGTACGGGCGACCATTGTCGCTCCGACCAGCGCCATCACCGTGAAGTTGACGACAGCGTGCTCCGAGTCCACCGGGGCTCGAACTGCGACTGCCCCCAGTACGGGGATTGCGATCAACATGATAGTCGCAGTGACTACGGATGCCACAGGAGGACGCGACAGTACGGCGACACCATGCGGCATGGCGACACGAGTGACGTCGTCTGACAAGCGAGCCCGCTGCACACCGGCCACGAAGAGGAGATAGTAGGCACAGAGGAATGCTGTCGCGAGCACGACCTCGGGGAACAACACCCCTTCGCTTCGCACGAGCGCATACCACAACGGCGCGAGTAGGACGGCGCCACCGAACACGCCCAGCGCTGCAACGAGCACCCACTCCCATCCCCGTCTCCGCACGCCCCTCGTGACCACCACGTTGAACGCGACCGCTCCGACGACGGTGATACCCGTCACGATGTAGACGGCGCTCAGAAGGGTGTTCACCAGCTCGCCGGGGGAAGCACCGGTGATGTGGTGGACCAGCGCGTACGCGATCGCGAACACCACGGCTGTCAATCCGGCCGCATCGACGACACGTCGAGCACGTATGAGTCGAGGGGATTCGGGAAGGACGGTCATGGACACCAGTCCTGCCGCAAGTGCGAACGCACCGAAGACGCCCGCCAGACGGGATGGCGCCAGTCCGGATGGCCCGGCAACGTCCACGAACACCTGATACCCGCTGAGGTACGTCTCGCTGAAAGCGAGAGCCAGACACCCGATGAAGAGCGTCGCCCAAGAGCGACGCTCAGCGCGATCCGTCACTGACCACCACGCCTTGCCCACGCCTGCCACACTCAGCCAGACCGCGATCACGAAAACAGCTTGGCTCGCGGTAAACGCACTCGTAGCGCCGGCGCCTGAAGCGCGCAAGAATCCAAAGCTCAGAGCCAGTGCCGGCAGCCCCGACCAGAGCACGCGCTCGTCGACTGCTACGGATTCCGAATCCAAACGGTCACCGACCACCCGGTGCTTCCCTGGTCCGCCTCGATCAACATCGCGCGCCATCAAGAACCTCCTGTGCGGATTCTAGCGGATGGCGTGTCGGATACGACGGAGCAGGCGGGCCTCAGATCAGGCCGAGCGCACTTCCCGCTTCGGCGAAAGCGGCGAGGGACTGGTCGATGTCCTCGTCGGTATGGGTGGCCATAAGGCAGGTCCGCAGCCGGTCCATCCCGCGCGGTACGGCGGGGTGGACGATGGGACAGACGAAGATCCCGCGGTCGAACAACATGCGCGTCAGATCCATCGTCTTGCCCTCGTCCCCGACGAGAACCGGCACGACGCATGTCGTCGAATCCATCGTGTCCCAGCCCTGGGCCTGCAGCCCCTCAGAGTAGCGCTGCGTTACCTCGTGGAGGCGCGCGACCCGCTCGGGCTCGTCTTCGATAACGTCGAGAGCGGCGATCGCGGCCGCCGTCTGTGCGGGAGGCAGAGCCGCCGAGAAGATGAACGGGCGGGACATGTGCCTCTGGAAGTCGACGATCTCATGCGATGCGGCGAGATATCCGCCAACCGATGGGATCGACTTGGAGAGCGTACCCATCTTCAGGTCGATGGAGCCGACCATGTCGAAGTGCTCTTCGACACCGTGCCCGGTAGCGCCGAGCGAGCCCACCGAATGAGCCTCGTCGACCATCAGTCGGGCGCCGTAGCGGTCACACAGCTCACGTGTTCTCGGGAGGTCCATCACGTCACCGTCCATCGAGAACACCGAGTCCGCCACGACGAGCACCGTGGCGTACTCGCCGGCGGCCTTCGCCAGCAGCTTCTCGAGGTGGTCCATGTCGTTATGGCGATAGGTGCGCCATTTCGCGCCCGACAGCAGGCAGCCGTCGACAATCGAAGCGTGGTCCAGCTTGTCCATCAGGACCAGGTCGCCGGGGCCCATGAGACCCGTGATGATAGCGATGTTCGTTACGTAGCCGCTCGAGTACACGCACGCATCCTCGCGCGAGGAATACGCCGCGATCCTCGCTTCGAGCTGCTCGTGCAGATCGGTCGTCCCGGTAAGCAGGCGCACGCCGCCGGCGCCGGTGCCGTACGTGTCGATGGCCTCCTTCGCAGCCGATTCGATGCGCGGATGCCCGATGAGTCCGAGATAGCTGTACGAGGCAAGCTGCACCATCTCGCGCCCGTCCGCCATCGTGACCCGATGATTCGTCCTGCCCGTGGTGGGCTGCAGGTAGAAGTAGCGGTCCGCCGACTTCAGGGCCGTGCGGCGCTCGACGAACGCGGCAACGCGCTCGGAGATGCCATCGCGCAGCATAGTGACGGAGTCCGACATCGGGATTCCTCTCTCTCGCGGTGAGCCCCCGCTCCAGCCCGGCGGCGGCGTGTGTACAAAGTTGTGCACACTATACCGCACCGGACTCGACGCCGCTCGGCCATCCCGCCCGAGGCCGTACCTCAGAAGAATCCCGGCGTCTGCTGCTCGAGGAGTCCCGAGCGTATCACCTGCTGGAACACCGGGAGCGGCACGGTAGTGTCCCAGTTGCCCGTGAGCTTGGCAACGCCATAGATGCCGAGCCAGACTCCGACGACGAGCAGCGCCCACACCCATGGAGGAATCACAAACCGCCTGAAGGCCCGCGCGGTGAGACACCCGTCGACCGGACACTCCTTCACGCACTCCATACAGCCGTCACATTCGATGGCCCGCACGTCCGCGGCCCGCTCCACGTCGACGCCCGCGTGGCAGACCTCGTTGCAGCGGCTGCAGCGGACACATGTCCTCTCGTCACGCATGACCGTGCAGGCCGATGCGACACCGAATACGCTGTAGAGGCCGCCGAGCGGGCACAGCCACCGGCACCACACCGGACCGAAGAGCATCGAGAGCACGAATGCCAGCGCGATGACCGACATGAACATCGGCGAGAAGAACCCTTCAAGGATCTTGATGTCCGCCACCCACATGTACGGCAGTTCCCTGAACCACAGCGCCTCTTGCACGGATACCCGGGCGATGAAGCCGAATACCACCAACGCGATCACGTAGCGCAATGAGAGCCCGACCAGGTCGAGCCAGCGGGGTACACGGATGTTGCGGCCGCCCAGGAGCCTCCTGCCGAGTGAGGCCGCACCCTCCCACACGGTACCCACAGGACATATCCATCCGCAGAAACCGCGCTTGAAGAACAGTGAGGTCACGATCGCGGCGATGATGATCACGAGGCCCGCCGGCAGCAACGTATCCCATCCCCCACCCTTGAGCCATGCAAAGAAACTCGTGAAGTGACCGACCGGGAGTATGCCGGCAACGGCTTCCGGTCGCGGAACGGAGGGTCCGTTTCCGCGTGCCCACTCGGCGAATCGCCACAGCTGCACACACGCCCACGCGAAGAATAGGAAGAACGCGGTCTTGATGAACCAGCGGTCCGTAACGAACCGCACCACCTTGCCGATGCGTCCCACGCACGTCCCTTCACTCGCGGCCTGCATCCGTACCCCGAAGCGGTACCTCGCCTCCGCCCGGGTTGCCGGCCGCGTTGCGATGGCTGCGGGTATAGTCTCATACGAGACACATTCGGCGTGAGGAGTTTGTATGAAGACCGTGTTGATGGTCATCGCCCCCGAGACCTTCCGTGACGAGGAATATGCGCACCCGAAAGAGGTGCTCGAAAGCCGCGGCGCCAAGGTCGTGACAGCCAGCACGCGTACAGGCGAGTGCGTGGGCAAGAACGGAATGGTCGCCGAGGCTACGGTGACAGTCGCGGAATCCGACGCTTTGGACTACGACGCGGTGGTGTTCGTCGGGGGAGCAGGCGCCAAGATCTACTTCGACGATCCGTTCGCGCACTCTTTGGCTCGGGCAGCCCGTGACGAGAAGCGCGTGCTCGGAGCGATCTGTATCGCTCCATCCATACTGGCGCGTGCGGGGCTGCTCAAGGGCTGGCCTACGACCGCGTTCGAGAGCCAGCGCGAAGACCTCGAGGCGCACGGAGCCATCTGGACCGGGGACGCGGTCACGGTCGAGGGCCATGTCATCACCGCCAATGGACCGGAAGCCGCCCGCGACTTCGGGAACGCCCTCGCTGACGCTCTCGGCATCTGAGTCTTGCATCGGACGTCCGAGCTTCGTGCAACACGGGGTGGCACCCCTACGCCCTATAGAACGCGAGCGAAAGGAGAAAGACCGTGAAGATGGTGAGATGTCGCATCTGTGGCGAGACCTATCTGGGCTCGGAGATCCCGAGTCACTGCCCCTTCTGCGGGGCACACCGTGATCACCTGATATCTGCCGAGGAGTACCCGGCCGATATCAACGACGTCCAACTGACCGAGGTCGAAAGAGCCGATTTGGAGACGTCGATAGAGCTGGAGCGCTCCAACACACGGTTCTATCTCGGAATGGCGCAGCACAAGTCCGAGCACGTTCTTTCGTCGACGTACAAACGCCTTGGAAAGGTCGAGGCCGAGCACTGCGAGCTCTTCTGCGAACTTGCCGGCGTCGACGAGCCCGAGGATCTCTCGGTGCCGATGGAGGTCTCTGACGACTGGTGCGCCAACATCGCGGAGTCGGTCGAACGGGAGAAGCGCGCCGCATCCCTCTACCACCAGTTCGCGGCCCGCGCGACGAACGAGCGTATCCGGGAGGTCTTCTCAGCCGTAAGTGCCGTCGAGGCCGACCACATAGAACTCGACGGCGTCACTGCGGATTACGCCGGCTGCGAGCACGCATAGGCCTTCCCGTCGCCGCTCTGCACTCAAACAGGCCCGGGCGCACCTCCGCCCGGGCCTGTTTGCACCCAACGGACTGCAGGGCTGTCAGGCGTCCGTGACGTCTCCGGCTGCTACGCGACGGAACTCCTCCGCGTAGCGGGGTGCCAGCCGCTCAAACGTGAACGACTCCGCTATCGACCGGGCAGCAGCGGGAGCAGGTCGCTCAAGGACGAGCGAGCGCAATCTCGCGACGAGTGCATCGGCGTGGGTGTACCGGAACTCGGGCGGGTAGAGTTCGGGATATGCAA
Source organism: Coriobacteriia bacterium (assembly GCA_007123455.1). GTDB lineage: Bacteria > Actinomycetota > Coriobacteriia > Anaerosomatales > SLCP01 > SKKZ01. The sequence continues at coordinate 7,899 of SKKZ01000051.1, forward strand.
GCCGGTCGGGAACGAGCGGGTAGCAACCTGCGTACGCGGCTTCGATCATCGCCAGGCCGAAGAACTCATTGACAGCGGTCGAGACCGCGACGTCCGCGGATCCGAGAAGCGCTGCGTACTCTGCCCGTGAGCCGGGCTCCCCAACGTGCACGAGTCGCTCACCGAGTGCTGTCGCAGCGTGTTGCATGCTGTCGGCCGTCTCCCGGAACGCCTGGCCGGCCACCACCACCTCGAAGTCGAGTCCCTCGGCAGCAAGTTTGGACACTGCCGCGAAGAAGGCCTCCGGGTCCTTGTCGTGCTCCCACCGGTGAGGCCACACGATCCGCGGACGCGATCCGCGAGCGGGTGGCATGGCCGCATCGAATGGCGTGGGGTCGAAAGGGGGCGCAAGCACAGCCGACTTGGCAGCGATGAGTTCGGAGACCCCGGCGGGATGGTGGTCGGGGAACCGTCTGAGGAACGGCGTGGACTCGGATACGAACTTCTCGAGATTCCAACGCGTGTTGAAGAGACAACGGTCGGCGGCGAGCGCGCTCGTGATGTTGGTGAGCGGGAACTGGAAGTCCCACTCCGCCTCGTGTCGGTTCGGGTACACGAGTTGGTTCTCGTGGAAGTACACGACCGTGGGGATGGCGGCGACAGTGGCTCCTGCCAATCCCTTGAACTCGGCCAGGTTCACGAAGGTCGAGGCGAACACGAGGTCCCACGGACGACCCGCTCCCCTACTCGCCTGCCACTCGCGGGCTTTACGGTGTGTCTCAGCGGCCATCGTGATCGCCGCACCACGCATGCGCCATTTCCACTTGCGCGCGGGCAGAGTGAGCAGCGTCCACTCGGCATCGAGACAACCCGCCAGCCCGTCGAGCACGGCACGGTGCGAACCGCCGTAGTACGGCTCGAGCGCCAGGATGCGCAGCCTGTGGCCGGCGGCCGATACCATCACGAGCCTCCGGCCTTGACGACTCCCTCGGGGAGTCGCTTCGGTGCCCGATATGCGGGGCAGGCGAAGTCGCGGTACTCGGCGGAAGCGACCGCCCGGGCAACCATGCTCTCGACATCGAGGGCCGTCTCCGCATCACGCACCTGTGCGACGGTCGCGTGGGTCGCGGGGGTCCGAGGCATGAACAACGTGCAGCAGTCCGCGTGGTCCTGGGTGGACAGCTCGTACGTGCCGATAGCACGCGCCTCGGCGATGATCTCGAGTTTGTCGGTGCCTATCAGCGGACGCAGAACGGGCAGTGTGGCCGCGTCGTCGACGGCGGCAATGTTGGCGAGCGTCTGTGAGGCGACCTGACCGAGGCTCTCGCCTGTGACCAGCGCTTTGGCGTGCTCGACCGCTGCAAAGCGCTCGGCGATGCGGACCATGAGTCGTCGGTAGAGCAGTACGCGCAGGTCCGGCGGTGTCACCAGTGAGATCTCGCGCTGCAAGTCGCCGAATGGCACGGTGTAGATGCGCGCGACGCCGCCGGAATGTTCGAGCGCCCTTCCGATGTCGGCCACGATATGCTCGGATGAGTCACTCGTCTGCGGTCGTCCCGAGAAATGCACCCCGATAGCGACGGCACCGCGCTTGACGAGTCGCCATGTAGCGACCGGCGAGTCGATACCCGCTGAAAGCAGCGAGACAACTGTGCCTGCCGAGCCCACGGGAAGACCACCCACACCGGGGAACTTCCGGCTGAACACGTATGCTTCGCCCTGAACGACCTCGACAAAGCAGGTCACATCGGGATCGGACAGGTCGACCCTGAGTCCCGTCTCGTCGACGATGTACTGACCGATGATTCGGTTCATCTCGATGGACGAGTGCGGATGGTCGGTGTTGGAGCGTCGTGCGACGACCGCGAACGTGCGGGCTCCGGGCTGCTCGCCCACCGCGAGCAGTGCAGCCGCGTTCATCTCCTGGCGCACTCGTGATGTGATATACGCAGCGGCTGCATACGAGACACCCGGCGTTGCGGCGGCGCGCACGCACACCGCGTCGAGCCGATCCTGATCGGGTACGCGAACAATGAGGCGACTTGAGATGCGTTCGACTCGCTCAGAGGTGAGTTCGCCGACGGTGAACTGTAGGTTATCGCGCAGCCGCCGCTCGAAAGTGGAACGATTGCGCCCCTTGAGTCCGATCTCGTGGTAGTGAATGAGGGCTGCGCGCTCGAACATGACGCGCGGGCTACTTGTAGCTGTCGTGGACCCGCTCGTAGCTGACGTCACCCGAAGCGATCTCCTCCAGGGCCTTCGTCAACGGCTTGGTCTTCGTCAACTCTGAGACCTGCGATGACGCCATGGTCAGCAGGGCCTGGTCACGCACGCCGTGCAGCATGTCATTGATCTGGCGAGCTCTGCGAGCGGCAACGATGCACAGGGTGTACTTGGAGTCGACCGTATCGAGCAGCAGGTCTATCTCGGGCTTGATGACCATAGGGGAAATCAGTCCTTCTCATCGGTGAGGCGTCTCGGCGCATGGGATTCGACGATACACGCAAGCTCATCCGTGGCCCGCGCGACGTCGTCATTTATTATCACATAGTCGTAGGTGTCCGCAATCTCGAGCTCCGCAACGGCCCGGTGGAGTCGCCTCTCTATCTGCTCGGGCGTCTCGCTCCCTCGACCCTCGAGACGTCGCCGAAGCTCGACGAAGGATGGTGGCGCGATGAACACGAGCACGGCTGAGGGCATCAACCGTCTCACCTGTTCAGCGCCTTGTGGATCGATCTCGAGTATGACGGTCCGGCCTGCCCGCATCTGCTCTTCTACGGTGGAGCGCAGCGTCCCATACCGGTTACCGTGCACCTCGGCCCACTCCAGAAACCCGCCCTCGGATATCAGACGATCGAACTCCTCGGCCGCAAGAAAGATGTAGTGCACACCTTCTTGCTCTCCTGGCCGAGGAGCACGAGTCGTCGCGGATATCGACAGCCGGAGCTCAGGGAATCGCTGCAGCAACTCCCGCACGAGCGTCCCCTTGCCGGCGCCGGAAGGCCCGGACACGATCAACAAGTCACCCGGGTGGTCCGGCTCCGGGGGTGCAGGATCTTGGATCAGGCCGGCGATCAGGCGAGCTTCTCCATGAGAGCCTCACGCTGGCGCGCGCCCAGGCCCTGGACCCGGCGGCTCTCGGAGATCTGCAGCTCGTCCATGATCTTGGCGGCCTTAGCCTTGCCGTAACCCGGAAGACTCTCGAGCAGTGTCGAGACCTTCATGCGAGCAACAATGGGATCGTCCGTCTTCGCCATGACATCGGCGAAAGACATCTTGCCGTCCTTGATCTTGGCGCGAAGCTCGGCACGCTTCTGCCGCGCCTCGGCTGCCTTCTTGAGAGCAGCCTGCCGATCGGCGTCCGAAAGGTTGGGAAGTGCCATCGTTCCTCCTCATACTCTTAGGCGAAGCTTGCTCGACGCCCCACGATTGTACGCACATTCGCGGGCCCCTTACAACCGAACACAACAATTGATGTTACGCCTGACCTGCGAAGATGCCAAGCCCTCTCTCACAGGAGGCGGCTTCCGGGTGAATCGAGAGGCACCCCGGCATCACATTGGACACACGAAGAAGGCTCCCAGGACTCGACCTCGAGTCGCAGTAGAGGTATGAGTTCTTCAGAGAACCGCTTGGGTCCCCCGCGGTCGATGAGTGAGAGTACGGCACCCGTCTCCCCACCGGCGGCGTGCACCAGCTCAGCCACCTCGGCAACTGATCCACCCGTCGTGACCACGTCTTCTACAATCAGCACCCGCGCTCCCGACGGAACGGAGAACGAACGGCGAAGCCGCATCCGTCCCTCCTCGCGCTCGCTGAAGATGAACCTGAGGCCTAGTGCCTGGGCGACTGCAAAGCCGATGATGATGCCTCCCACAGCGGGTGATGCGACGAGGTCGAAACTCCGACCTTGAAGGCGCGCCGCTGCAGTCGCTGCCAGCCGGGTGGTGAGTGCGGGATCTTCGAAGATGCGTGCGCACTGGACGTACGTCCCCGAGTGTTTGCCGCTCGTAAGCTGAAAGTGCCCGTGCAGGATCGCGCCTGCCTCCTGGAGCGCAGACCGCACCTCCTCTTCGGTCATGACGCCTGCTCGATCCATAGCTCTCTCACCCTTCTGCGATGATGCGTTCCACGGATGCGGTTGGTTCGGATGCGGCGGTGATCGGCCGCCCGATCACCAGATGAGACGCGCCCGATACGAGCGCATCTCCCGGCGTAGCCACACGCGCCTGGTCGTCGCATGAAGCCCAGCTCGGCCGAACGCCCGGCGTCACGACGAGCGCCTCGGAGCCCATTATCGAGCGGGCGGCAGCGGCTTCGACCGGCGAGCATACGACGCCCTGGACCCCCGCCTCCCGCGCAAGCCATGTGAGGCGCTGAACCTGGTCCGCTGGCGAAGCGTCCACGCCCACCGTTGCCAGCGATTGCGCATCCAGGCTCGTGAGCACGGTCACCGCAAGGACGTCGGGGGTATCCGATCCGCACTCTGCACTCCCCGCACAGGCGCCGCGCACCGCGGCTTCCATCATCTCGCGGCCCCCGGATGCATGCACGGTGAACATCCTGGCGCCCGTGCGGGCGATCTGGCGTGCGGCGCCTTCGACCTGATGCGGGATATCGTGCAGCTTCAAGTCGACGAAGACGGAGAAGCCCAGATCTCCCAAACGTTTCACGATGTCCGGTCCTTCGGCGTAGTAGAGCGTCATGCCCACCTTCAGGTGGCTTACGTGCCCGCGCAGAGTACGCGCGAGCGAGAGCGCCGTGTGCGCATCGGTGTCGAGCGCCACGATGATCGCCGCCCGCATGCGCTCATCAGCCGATCGCGTTCCATTCACTGTCCGTCACCATCCCTCTGTACGCCATTCTCCGGTCCACACGACCTCACCGGTATCCTCCTCGCGGGCGAAGTTCACGAGGGTGTCCCGGGCGCGCATCGATCCTTCTTCGCGCTCCTTCTCGAGGACGAGAAGTCCGGCATCCGGATGGTACACCGAGAGTCCGGTGCCACTCACAGGGAAGCCGGCCTTTCGCACTCCAGAATCAGCCAGCCACCACATGGTGGCCACATCGGCACCAACTACCTCGGCCAGGAATCCTTCGTGTCCGCCACCCGGCACGTGTACACGCTCGGCCCCGGCCCACTCCTCAGGGGCAACCTGTCCGAGCGCATCGGATGCATCGAGCGCGACTTCACCGGGCACCATCGCACGGATTCCCGGCAGGCCATCCGTGTCCGTATCATCACCCAACTGATCCACCCAGAGCAGCATATCGCGTGTGAGGTGCCACACCGGACTGCCGGCATACTCGTGCGACACGCTCTGCAATGCCTGTGCAGCAATCGCACCCGTCCGGGCATCGATCATCAGAATCCGCCGCTCGAGCACCCCGACTTTCGGATCGCCTCCGCGAAACGGCCAGGGCCATCCACTCCGCCCCGCAGCAGAGAACTCAGCCGCATCCAGCAGTTCTGCGAGCGCCAGGTATCGACCTGAAGGCGACCAGCCCGTCACGTCGAACGAGCGCAGGTCGGAAGGCAGATCCGCCATCCGGTCCGCAACACCTGCTTCGGCATGGCCGATGAGGACAGCACCCGGATGGATCCCCGTCTCAGGATCGATCACAGCCGTCGCAGACCACTCGGCCGGGCCGGGCCAACGACTCCACTGCGGCGCAGTGCCGGGCGGCACCGGTGTGAGAGCATGAGACTCGAGGTCCCATGCGAAGAGCGAGCCTGAAGCGGCATCGAACGGGCCGCCTGGCGGGACGAGTATCGACTCCCACTCCCCATCGGGATGCTCCGAAAGGTCGCTCGTGCCGAGCGGGACGAGCCACGCGATGGCACCGTACCGCTCAACAGCAGCGAGCCGGTACCCGGCGATCTCCCCGGTGTCCCCTGTCGTCCGGTCCCACGCCACGACGACGGGAACACCGTCCGCGGTGGAGGTCTGGAGCACGCCGTAGCCGCCCTCGCCGCTCCATGTGACCCGCCCCGACGTGTCGACCCAGGCGTCATACTCCATCTCGGCCGTGGAGACGAAATGGCGGACGGCCATGATCGCCCCGATACCGCAGGGGCACGCAAGGAGGAATGCGAGCATAACCGCGATGAGGACCACGGCCATGCTCGCACGCCCATATCGTGACTCCTCGTATTCCTCGCTGCCCGAGCGGGCATATTCACTCATACGCGCATCGCACCGGTCAGCTCGGACACACGGGAAAGCCCGTGGCTCCGGCAGAGTTCGGCAAGCCCGTCGGTCACACGGATCACCGTTGTCGGGTCGATGAAGTTGGCGGTTCCCACTGAGATCGCCGTGGCCCCGGCAAGCAGGAACTCGGCCGCATCGTCGGCCTCACAGATGCCTCCCATGCCCACCACTGGAATGCTCACCGTGCCCGCCACCTGCCATACCATCCGCAGTGCGACCGGCTTGATCGCCGGACCCGAAAGACCGCCTACCACCCGGGCAAGCTTGGGGCGAAATGTTCCGACGTCGACGGCCATGCCGAGAATCGTGTTGATCAGTGACACCGCATCGGCTCCGGCAGACTCGACCGCCCGGGCGATCTCGGTGATGTCGGTGACGTTGGGCGAAAGCTTCACGATCAATGGGCGCGCGGTCACGGCACGGCATGCCCGAACGACCTCCTCGGCCGGAGCGCACGCGGTACCGAACGCCATCCCCCCGGCATCAACGTTCGGGCACGAGATGTTGACCTCGTACGCGTCGACACGCGCTTCGTCCTCGAGCCGCTCGATGACTGCGACATACTCCTCCGCGGTGTGGCCCGAGACGTTGACGATGATCGGAACATCGACCCCGGAGAGCCACGCGAGGTCCTGCTCGCAGAAGGCTTCCACGCCCGGGTTCTGAAGCCCGATCGAGTTGAGCATGCCGCTGGCCGTCTCGGCGATGCGCGGGGACGGGTTTCCCTCCCAGGGGTGGAGCGACACTCCTTTGGTCACGAGCGCCCCGAGCCGCTCGAGGTCGACGAAGTCGGCGAATTCACGCCCGCTGGCGAACGTGCCCGAGGCGGTAAGAACGGGTGTCCTGAGAGATATGCTCCCCAGTTTGACGCTCATGTCGACCGTGTGACTCACGTGTGCGCCCACTCTCTATCTCTACTTGAGATATATATCTACAACGGAACCTCATGCGGGTCCCACGATACGAGGGCCCCGTCGAAGACCGGACCGTCCACACATGCGCGCTTGAGCCCTTCCGAGGTCTGCACCACGCACGAAAGGCAGGCGCCGATTCCGCATCCCATCAGGCGCTCGAGCGAGACCTGACACGCCACTCCTGCATCCGCTGCCTGCGCCGCCACGATGCGCTGCATCGGCTCGGGCCCGCATGTGTACACGACATCGAGTGCCTCGTCGGATATCAGGCTCTCGCAC
>SKKZ01000173.1 GCA_007123455.1 Coriobacteriia bacterium
CCCGCCGAGGTCGAGGATGCGGTTGTTGAAGAGATCGTCGAGGAGGCAATCGCCGAGGCGACGGAGGCCGGAGAAACATCCGTCGAGGATGAAGAGTCCGCCGTCGACGCCCCCGAGGAGGTTCTCGAGGAGGTCGTCGAACCGGTGGCCGAGGAATCCGAGGAGGCCCCCGTCGAGGACGTAGCCGAGGAGGCCGCGGAAGAGGTCGTCGAAGAGACCGAGGAGGCGCCCGCGGAGGAAGCAGCCGAAGAGGGCGAAACCGAGAAGTAGTTGTCCGCCCGCCCGCCGGGGCGAGCGGTTCGAGGAGGGGGTCGGGCGCACGGAGACGTGTCGTCCGGCCCCGTCTCGTTACGAAGGATGTCGCATGTATGTCGTAGCGCTGACCGGGGGTATCGGAGCGGGCAAGAGCACCGCCGCAGACGTATTCCGCAGATGCGGCGCGGTCGTGCTCACGCTGGACGACATCGCCAAGCGTCAGCTCGAGCCCGGTACTCCCGTGTTCCGGGCCGTGGTGTCCGAGTTCGGCAGCGATATCCTTGATGAGGATGGGCGCGTCGTTTTGCCCGCGCTCGCGCGCAAGGCGTTCTCCTCACCCGGGCACTCCGCACGGCTCAACGCTCTCGTGCATCCGGCGGTCCTGCGCGAGGTCGGTCCGCGCCTGCGCGATATGGGCCAGCTGCCCGATCCTCCCCGTGTTGTGGTTCTCGAGGTCCCACTGCTCGTTGAAGCCCCCGTGTTCGCCGAACTTGCCGATCGGGTCCTGGCTGTCTCGGCACCCGAAGAGGAGCGTGTGAGCCGGACCGTTGCCGGCGGCATGAGCGAAGCTGAGGTGCGTGCACGCATGGCATGTCAGGCGACCGATGCCCGGCGCGAGGCCATCGCCGACGATGTGATACACAACGACGGGACCATCGAGGAGTTCAGGGCCGCGCTCGAACGTTACTGGGACGAGGTGTTGCCGCATGTCCCGTAGCCGTCCGTGGGCGGCCCATCGGCTCGTGCTGCTCGTCGTGATCGGTGCACTCGGCGTGACCGCGGCGCTTGCGCTCAGGGGTCCACTCTGGTTTCAGCGTCTCTACTATCCGCTTGCATTCGAGTCCGAGATCGCTGCCTCCGCGGAGCGGCACCGGGTCAACCCGTACCTGGTGGCGGCTGTCATCAACGAGGAGTCCGGATTCGACCCCGAAATCGTGTCGCGGGCCGACGCCGTCGGACTCATGCAGGTGCTGCCGAGTACCGCCGAGGACATGCGCTCACGCGGGCTGACTGCCGAGGACGTAGTCGCGCAAGCGCCGTTGGATGACCCTGCCGCCAACATCGAATACGGTACTGCCTACCTTCGTTATCTCGTCGAACGCTACCATGAGGTCGAGACGGCGCTGGCCGCATACAACGCCGGTCTGCGGCATGCCGACGGTTGGGCTGCGCAGGGAGGGGACATACGCGACGCCATCACGTTCCCGGAGACTCGTCACTTCGTCGTCCGGGTGGTGCGTGCCAAGGAGCGGTACGAGGAGATCTACCCCGATGCGTTCCCTGCGTGGAGCGGAGAGCGCCAATGAGTGATATCCGCCTGAGAGTGGAATCCGAGTTCGAGCCATCGGGAGATCAGCCGAAAGCCATCGGTCAGCTCGAAGAGGGTATCCGTGCCGGCGAGCGCTACCAGACGCTCCTGGGCGTGACGGGCTCGGGCAAGACATTCACGATGGCCAAGACCATCGAAGCGGTTCAAAAACCCACACTGGTCATGGCCCCCAACAAGACGCTCGCCGCTCAGCTCGCCTCGGAGTTGCGCGACTTCCTGCCGGACAATGCCGTCGTCTACTTCGTCTCCTACTACGACTACTATCAACCCGAGGCGTACGTCGCGACGACCGATACGTTCATCGAGAAGGACGCCTCGATCAACGAAGAGGTCGAGAAGTTACGCCATGCGGCCACAGCGGCCTTGCTGTCGCGCCGCGACGTGGTAGTGGTCGCGAGCGTGTCGTGCATCTACGGCATCGGCTCTCCGGAGGATTACGCCGGAATGGCCGCGTTCATCACCGTGGGTGAGGACTACGACCGGGACAAGCTCATCCGTGACCTCATCGAGATCCAGTACGACCGCAACGATTACGAGCTTCAGCGGGGCACCTTCCGTGTACGCGGTGACGTACTCGATGTCTTCCCGCCGTACGCGGACCATCCGGTGCGGGTCGAATTCTTCGGTGACGAGATCGAGTCCATAGCCGAAGTCGACCAGCTTACCGGCGAAGTCCGGATCACCTACAAGTGGCTCCCTGTATGGCCGGCCACTCACTATGTGACCGCACCCGACAAACTGAAGGTAGCGCTCGATACCATCCGCGCGGAGCTTCTCGTTCGGCTCGGTGAGCTCAAGGGCGAGGGCAAGTTGTTGGAGGCACAGCGACTCGAGATGCGCGTGAACTACGACCTCGAGATGCTCGAGACGATGGGGTTCTGCTCGGGCATCGAGAACTACTCCCGTCATCTGGATGGCCGCAATCCCGGCGAGCCCCCGAACACCCTGATCGACTACTTCCCCGACGACTTCCTCTGCTTCGTCGACGAGTCGCATGTCACCGTCCCTCAGATCCGCGGGATGCACGAGGGTGACCGCAGTCGCAAGCTCACCCTCGTGGAGCACGGCTTCCGACTTCCGAGCGCACTCGACAACCGGCCCCTGCGCTTCGACGAGTTCGAACAGCGTGTGCCGCAGTTCGTCTACGTGTCGGCCACTCCCGGAGATTACGAACTCTCGGTCTCCTCCCAGGTAGTCGAGCAGATAATCCGGCCCACCGGACTCGTGGACCCGGAGATCGTGGTCCGGCCCGTGAAAGGGCAAGTCGACGACCTCATCGAGGAGGTCCGCCAGCGTGTGGAGCGCAACGAGCGTGTACTCGTCACGACCCTGACGAAACGTATGGCCGAGGACCTCACCGACTACCTCTTCGAGCAGGGCCTGAAGGTGCGCTACCTGCACTCGGACATCGGCACGCTGGAACGCGTCGAGATCCTGCGTGATCTGCGTATGGGAACCTTCGACTGTCTGGTCGGCATCAATCTCTTGCGCGAGGGCCTCGACCTGCCGGAAGTGTCCCTCGTCGCCATTCTCGACGCGGATAAGGAGGGGTTCCTCCGCAACTTCCGCAGCCTCATCCAGACCGTCGGCCGCGCTGCGCGCAACGTTTCGGGCGAGGTCATCATGTACGCCGACCGGGTAACCGACTCCATGAAGCTTGCCATGGATGAGACGAACCGCCGGCGCGCTCTGCAGGTCGCATACAACGAGGAGCACGGTATCGAGCCGCAGACTATCCGCAAAGCCATCGCCGACATCGTGCAGTATGTGCGCGAGGGGGACGCGGAGCTCACGACCGCTGCCGAGGCCGCCCGCGAGCTCGCCAAGATGCCGCGTGATGAGGTCTTGCGGCTCATATCCACGCTCGAAGAGGATATGGGTGCGGCAGCCGAGTCGCTCGACTTCGAGCAGGCAGCACGCTTGCGCGACCAGGTCGTGAAGTTGCGTGCCGAGGTCGAGGCGACGACCGCCGACGATGTGCTCGGCCGACTCAAGCAGGGTGCCCGCAAAGGAAGTGGTTACGGTTCGCGCAAGCGTAGGCGCTGAGGCGCGGCCCGGGCTACGGCAGGTACTGCTCCTCGATTCTGACGACGGTCCCGTTCTCGATCTCTATCCAGTAAGGGACATCCCTGATGCCGGGGAAGCTGCCTGACATCCCGGAGTACGCGTCGTACCACTCGCTGAAGACCATCTCATATCCTTCAGGTCTTGTGCCTCCAGCCGAACTGGTCATGCGTACCGTCTGCCCGACGTCGACGGGAAACGTGCGCAGGCGCGGATTCTCGTTGAGGATGAAGTAGTCGTTCGGCGGGGGCGACTCCTCGCCGGCCGCCGTTGCCGCTGCGGCCGCCTCGTCACCGGTGAGCAGCTGGGCGTAGTCCACCGTAAGCTCAGGCGTGTCACCTTCCCACTGTGCTGAGGTGACGTAGCAGAAGAACCGTCCGTCCTCGGCGACGTCCTCAGCGTCTTCCCGGGCAGCCTCATCTTCACCGGCCAACTCACTCGCGTCGGCTGCCGATTCGTCAACGGCCTCGAGCGCCGCAGCAAGGGTCTCTAACTCGGACTCCAGCTCACGCACGCGTTCCTCCGCTGTGACGGCACGGTCCTCGGACTCCGAGAGGCGAGCGTTCAGCGAAGCCCAGACACCGAGACCGGAGACGAGCGCGCCGATGACAAGCGCGGCCACAAGGAGCACGACGGATCGTCGCTCAAAGGTGCGGTCCATCTTGGACCTCCTGCCGGTGAGGGTCTGCTCTGGCGCTTCCGATGATGGTGTTATTCCCCGATTCCCTGCGTATCGACCGTTTCAAGCAGCTTGTGATACCGTGTACAAGACCAGGGTCGTACGACCTCTTCCAGCAGGAAAGCGGCCCGGTGTCGAGAATAGAGCGG
>SKKZ01000104.1 GCA_007123455.1 Coriobacteriia bacterium
CCCCGGGATGGACGAGATCCCTGGTCGAGGAACATGGAGCCGGCATCTACGTGCCCCCGGATGACCCCGTTGCACTCGCCGATGCCATCGAGAGCCTGGCTGATGACCCTGAAGCCGTACGCGATATGGGCAGACATGCGCGGATGTTGGCCGAGTCACGCTTCAGCCGGGACGACCTGTGCGATCAATTCATCCATGTGCTCAAGGCGGCCCATGGCGGTAGCTAGTCGGCAGGTCCGGAGTCAATTAGCTTCGGCCAGTCAGCGCCGACAACTACAAGGATATCGGTGTCAAACGAGTACATTCCCCGGCTCGGGACCAGGCGCTCACTGTTGATTTGAGCTGCTACAAGCCGTGCCGCCTCTTCACTATCTCGATAGACCACGAGAGTCTCTTCATAGACGAACTGATTAGCGTTGCCTACCTCACCGATTACGAACCCCCGGGCGCGGAGACGCTCCGCCGCTCCCGCCGCCGAGCCTGATATGCCACCGCCGTTTCTGACCGAAACAGACACGTCGGCCGGAGAGATATCGGGCTCCTCATCGGGTGCCTCTTCGATATCCTCTCCCCTCATCACGCGCCCGACCAGAGACTCTTTCATCTCCGAATCAACGATGACATAGGGGCTGTGCCACTCACCGGGAAGCGTCGCGGTCTGCAGATTTGACTCCTCCATTCCGCGAAAGGCCTGGGCAAGTGAGACAATCTGTCCTACGGACATGTCAGTAGTCACGTTTCGAGAGAACTCTCGCGCCATCCCGGGGAGTTTCAGTACGTTGCCCCAGCGCATCGATTGGGACGCCAAGGCCTTGAAGAACTCCTGCTGATGCTTCATGCGAGTGAAGTCGGCATCGGGGAAGTCGCGGCTGCGAACGAATGTAAGTGCGTGCTCGCCGTCGAGCAGTTGATATCCGGGCTCGATACGCTGTGCGCGACGATTCGGACTATGCGTGGCAGCCCGCCAGTCGTCAATCTCGACATCCACATTGACATAGATGCCACCCATTGCATCGACGATGCCCTGGAAGCCGCTGAAGTCCACCTCCATGTAGTGATGAACCGGCATGCCGAGGAATTCCTCGATGGTGTCGATCATGAGTGCCGGGCCACCATGGAACGTCGCGGCATTGATCTTCGCCACACCGTGCCCGGGAATCTCGGCTCGCGTGTCTCGAGGAATCGATATCATCCATACCCGCTTCTCGCGGGAATCGATGCGCGCAACGATGATGGTGTCGGCGCGGGCGGCCTCATCCGCAGGACGTGCGTCACTACCGAGAAGCAACACGTTGAACGGTTGCTCTCGCTCCTTTGCCGATAGCGCCTCCGCCACTCCGGAGTCAACCGATACTTCTTTGCGCATCTCACGCTCGAGACCTTGTACGAACACGACAGCACTAGCGACACCCGCGATAAGCAAAATGCCGAGAGCGATCCCCGCGACAGCAGAGACGCGCCGGAGTGTGCGGCCACGCAGGCTGCGCTTTGCGCGCGTTGGAGGGCCGTCTCCCACACTCAATGGGCTCCGAGTGGAGGATTCACTGCCGCGTGACTCGCGGCGGCGCCCTGATTTCTGTGCATAGCGTCGGCCCAAGCTACTTCGTCTCCACTCTCCGTGCCGGGACTCTACTGACTAATCGCATTCACGCGCGAACCGCAAACAGAGCAACTCTCCCGCCATCTCCGGTCACCTGCGGGTTACGCATCGGTTACAAACGTCACAAGCGGACGACCGTCTCATCGCAGAATCCTCTGAGTGCATTTCGAGTATCAAGGACGAGCCGGGCGTTGGCCACAACAAGTTCGTAGTCCACGTTGTGGTGATCGGTCACAAGAAGCACCGCATCTGCTGCTGAAACTTCATCCTCCGTCAACTCGACGGCGGGCACGACGAGGCCCCGCACACTGAAGTCTGAGACGAAGGGGTCGTGGTAGACGATATCGGCTTGTTTGCCCCTCAGCAGCTCGACGATCTTGATCGCGGGCGACTCTCGTATGTCATCGATATTCCCCTTGTATGCCACGCCCAGCACGAGGATGCGTGCACCGGCAAGGGACTTCCGCTGACTGTTCAGGGCATCCATGAGACGGCGTACCACATAGTACGGCATGTCCTCATTGATCTTGCCGGAAAGCTCGATGAACTCGGTGTGGAAATCGTACTCGCGCGCCTTCCACGACAGGTAGAACGGGTCGATAGGGATACAGTGTCCTCCGAGTCCCGGCCCGGGATAGAAGGGCATGAATCCGAAGGGCTTCGTCTTCGCCGCGTCTATGACCTCCCAGATATCGATCCCCATGCGCTCGGACAGACGGAGCAACTCATTTACGAGGGCAATGTTGACACTACGGAAGATGTTCTCGAGCAACTTGGTCATCTCGGCCGCACGGGTCGATGAGACCGGCACCACCGTCCCTATGAAGCGCTCATACAGCGCAACCGCAGCCCGCGTACACTCGGGCGTGACGCCACCGACGACTTTCGGGGTGTTCTGCGTGTTGTACGCGGTGTTCCCCGGGTCGACGCGCTCGGGCGAAAACGCGAGAAACAAATCGGTTCCGACCCGCAGACCGGCGGCCTCGAGAATCGGCTGGATGACTTCCTCGGTGGTTCCCGGATACGTCGTCGACTCAAGGGTGACCAGCATGCCCGGCCCCAGATACGGTGCCACCGCCCGCGCCGCCGACTCCATGTACGATGTATCGGGCTCCTTCATCTCGTCAAGCGGTGTCGGTACGCAGATCGCGATGGCGTCGCACTCACCGGATCGAGAGAACTCCAACGTTGCCTCGATGAGCCCGGATTCCACGAGCGGGGCAAGCCGCTCGTCTGGAACGTCGGGGATGTAGCTTCTGCCGGCGTTGACAAGCTCAACCTTCTCGTCGGCGATATCGAAACCGATGACGCGGAATCCCACACTCGCCATCTCGATGGCGAGTGGCAGGCCGACGTAACCAAGACCGACTACTCCGAGTACCGCGCTCCCATCGGCCATACGTCGCTCGAACTCCATTGTTGCTGCTCCTGTCGCACGCTGAAGGATGAACGGGTCCGCCGGTCTAAAACCGCTCTATTGTATCGCGAACATCAGCTCGCCAGTGCACGCCGTCTCACCGTCCACGGTCGCAACGGCCTCGCCGAACCCGATTGCCCCCCGCGAACGCGTTATCCGCACCTCGAGCCTGAGGGTGTCGCCCGGTCTGACCTGCCGCTTGAAACGGACCTTGTCGATTCCGGCGAAGAGTGCGAGCTTGCCTCTGTTGTCCTCGACCGAGAGCAGCGCAACCGCACCTACCTGCGCGAGCGCCTCAACGATCAGCACACCCGGCATCACCGGGTAGTCGGGGAAGTGACCCGGGAAGAACGGTTCGTTCGCCGTCACGTTCTTGACCCCGACGGCCCGTTCGCCCTCGACGAGCTCCTCGATCCGGTCGACGAGCAGGAACGGATACCGGTGCGGGATGATCTCCTTGATGGCGTCGATGTCCAGCATGCCGCTCTCCTCTCCTACCCGGTGACCATCTGGATGTCTGCGCCGAGGTTCGCCAGTTTCTCGACGAACCCCTCGTAGCCTCGCTCGATGTGGAATGTGTCCGTGACCTCCGTCTCACCTTCCGCTACGAGCCCCGCAAGCACGAGTGCGGCTCCGGCGCGCAGGTCCGGGCAGCGGACCGGGGCCCCTGAAAGCATCCCGACACCTTTGACCAGTGCATGATGACCTTCGATGCGGATGTCGGCACCCATGCGAACGATCTCGTCCGCGAACATGAACCGGTTCTCGAACACGTTCTCGGTGATCACGCATCCGCCTTCCGCGCGCGCCATGAGCGCCATGAATTGGGGTTGCATGTCGGTCGGGAAGCCCGGGTACGGTAGCGTCTGGATATCGGTCGCCTGCACGGAACCGGAACGCCGGACCGTCACGTGGCTCGAACCGGTCTCGATCTCGCATCCGGCCTGTTCCAGCTTGACGAGGACCATCTCGAGATGTCCTGGGTCGACCCCCGTCACGGTGACCGGGCCTCCGGTGAGTGCCCCGGCGACGAGGAAGGTTCCGGCCTCGATGCGGTCTCCGACGACCGCGTGCTCGGCAGGATGCAACGATTCGACCCCCTCGATGGCGATCGTCGCCGTGCCCGCACCATCGATGCGAGCTCCCATCGCCACGAGGAACGCGGCGAGGTCTGCGATCTCCGGCTCACGGGCCGCGTTCTCGATCGTCGTGGTCCCCTGAGCCAGAACCGCGGCCATGAGGAGGTTCTCGGTCGCACCGACACTGGGGAACTCGAGCGTGACGGACGCGCCGCGCAATCCGTCAGGAGCAGTGGCGTCGATGTAGCCGTGCTCGAACTCGAACCTGGCCCCGAGCGACTGGAGGCCGCCGATATGCATGTCGACCTTACGTGAGCCGATGTTGCAGCCCCCGGGCATCGCCACACGTGCACGACCCAGGCGTGCGACGAGCGGGCC
>SKKZ01000181.1 GCA_007123455.1 Coriobacteriia bacterium
TACTTGCCGCACGCTCCGTATGCGAACTGCCGGTCATCGCATCGGTCACCTTCGGGCTTGGCGGCGTGACCGACATCTCGGGGACCGATCCGGTGACCGCCGCGGTCATCCTCGAGGCGGCTGGGGCGAGTGCGGTGGGGATGAACTGCGGACTGGGTCCCGAGCAGATGCTCCCGTACGTCCGGGCAATGGCGGCCGCCACGGCGCTTCCAGTCATCGTGCAACCCAACGCCGGGCTGCCCCGCCTCCATGACGGACGTACGGTGTTTCCGGGAACCGCCGATGAGATGGGTGCGTATGCCGCGCGTTTCGTTGAGGCGGGCGCATCGCTTGTCGGCTCGTGCTGCGGGTCTTCCCCGGCGTTCACGGGTGCGATCGTGGACTTCGCGAAGGAACTCCCCGTCGAGGAGGGCCGCACGGGGCCGGGCGGCGTCGTGATCGCCGGCCCCCGGCGGACGCTGCGTATCGGTGCGGGCGCGCCGATCGCCATGATCGGTGAGCGCATCAACCCCACGGGTAAGCCCGAGCTCGCCGAATCGCTGCGTGCAGGATCGATGTCGATCGTACGCGCCTACGCCGCCGAGCAGGAACAGGCGGGTGCCGACGCGCTCGACGTCAACGTAGGTGCGGCCGGTGTGGATGCGGTGACCTCGCTGCGCTCGGCGGTGCTCGCGCTCTCCGGTGGCAGCGATCTGCCGCTCGTGCTCGACAACACCGATCCGGAGGCGCTCGAGCCTGCGCTGCGCGTCTACCCCGGGCGCGCGCTCATCAACTCGGTGAACGGGGCCGAAGACTCACTCGATACCATCTTGCCGCTCGCGGCCCGCTACGGTGCCGCAGTGGTGGTGCTCGCACTCGATGAGGAGGGCATCCCGCATCACGTGGCGGGACGGCTCGCGGTCGTCGAGCACATCCGTGCCCGGGCGCGCGAGGCGGGACTGCGCGACGCCGACCTGCTGGTCGACACGCTGGTGATGACCGCAGCGACAGATGGTGCGGCGCCGCGCACGACCGTCGAGGCGCTTGCGGCGGTGCGGGAGAGTGGTCTTTCCACCCTGCTCGGCGTCAGCAACGTGAGCCATGGTCTCCCGTCCCGCCCGGAGCTCAACGCCGCCTTCATCGCCGCGGCTGCCGCGTCAGGACTCGACGCCGCGATCGTGAACCCAGCCGACAAGGTCGTTACCGGTGCGGTCGAGCTCGCGAACACCGCGCGGGCCGCCGGTTCGGATCTGGATGCACACGGTGACGCCTGGGCCGCGTGGGACACCGCGTATGCGTCGGCGCTCGACCGGGCGGCGGCCGGCGATGACGCGAGCGCGGCCGACGGCATCGCGGCCGAAACTCGCAGCGATTCCGAGCGGCTCGCGGACGCGGTCGCACGTGGAGACGCCGACGGCGCTCCGGCGCTCGTCGACGCCGTTATCGGGAGCGGAACCGCACCCGCACGCATCATCGGTGAGGTGCTCACCCCGGCGATACAGCGACTCGGTGACGCGTTTGGCAGGGGAGAGGTGTTCCTGCCGCAGCTCATGGTGGCTGCCGAAGCGATGAAGGCCGCGGTCGCCCGCGTGAAGAGCTACCTTCCCGAAGACGAGGGTTCCTCGGAAGGGCGCGTCGTCTTCGCTACCGTGAAGGGCGACATCCACTCGATCGGCAAGGACATCTGCGTCTCTCTGCTCGAGAGCCAGGGCTTCGACGTCGACGACCTCGGTGTGGACGTTCCGGCCGAGCGGGTACTCGAGGTCGCGGGAGAGGCCGATGCGGTCTGCCTTTCGGCGCTCATGACGACCACGCTTCCTGCTATGGAAGTCACCGTGCGCACGCTCGCCACCGAGCATGCGGGACTCCCGGTCCTCGTCGGCGGCGCCGTTGTGACCGGCTCATGGGCGGAGAGCATCGGAGCGGGCTACTCGGATGATGCACCCGGATGCGTGAGAGCGGTGCGCGAAGCGGTCGCCACAAGGAGGCAGAGATGATAATCACGAGGCCCCGCGAGTGGGACCGGATCATACGCAACCTGGACGAGATCGGTGCGCGCAAGGTGTTCATCATGGGGTGCGGCCAGTGTGCCACCGTGGCACGCACCGGTGGGGAGGACGAGCTGCTCGAGGCGAAGAGTAAGCTCGAGGAGCAGGGTCGCGAGGTCACCGGCTGGGCGGTCGGAGAGGTCGCGTGCCACTCCGGCGGCACCCGTCTGGAGGCACGCCGCAACTCCGGCAGTATCGACGATGCCGATGCCGTGCTGGTGCTTTCGTGCGGGGCGGGCGTGCAGACCGTCGCCGACGCGACGAACAAGCCGGTCTTCCCCGGTCTGGAGAGCGCTTTCCTCGGCAACGTCGTGCGCCACGGGATCTTCGAAGAGCGGTGCCAGATGTGCGGTGATTGCGTACTCGATGTCACGGCCGGCATCTGCCCGGTCACCACGTGTCCGAAGGGCCTGCTCAACGGTCCGTGCGGCGGGATGTGGGCCGGCATGTGCGAGGTGCTCACCGACCACGAGTGTGCCCACGTACGTATCCGGCGCCGTCTGGCCGAGCAAGGCCGGATCGCCGCTCAGGGAATCGTCCCGCCCAAGGACTTCAGTGCGAAGCTCAAGCCCGGCAGCGTGAATCTGCGCCAGGGCCGCGAGCGTGGGCGCAAGCGGGACAGTGATATTGGCGAGGCGGGCCGATGAGTCGGCTTCGGAATGCGCTGGAGCGCGGCGAGTTCGTCATCACCGGAGAGGTCGCCCCGCCGCTCGGTACCGACATGAGCGCGATGATGCGCTCGGTCGAGCTGCTCGGCCCCGTTACGCATGCGCTCAACGTGACCGATAACCAGGGTGCCACGCTGCACCTCTCGAGCCTGGCGGCCTCCCGCGCGGTGCTCGACGCCGGCTTCGAGCCCATCTTCCAGCAGACGTGTCGCGACCGGAATCGCCTGGCGCTGCAGTCGGATCTGCTCGCTGCCGCGACACTCGGGCTGCAGAACGTGCTCATCGTCACAGGGGATGATCCGAGGGGTGGCGATCACCCGCAGGCCAAGGGCGTCTTCGATCTCGACTCTACTCAGCTCATCGAGATCGCAGCGGCGATGAACGAGGGCCGCGACATGCTCGGGCGCGAGATGGCCGGTGCCACCGACTTCTACATAGGCGCGGCCGCGTTCCCCGAGGCCGAGCCCTTCGACATCCAATCGATGCGTGCGGTGAGCAAGATAGAGTCGGGTGCACGCTTCTTTCAGACGCAGGCGATCATGGACGTGGAGCGTTTCGCAGCGGCCGTCGAGGTCTGGCGTCCGCACGGTGTCAAGATCATCGCCGGCATCCTGCTGCTCAAGAGCGCAAGGGTCATCGAGTTCATCAACACCCGCCTTGCCGGCCTCATGGTGCCCGACGAGCTCGCCGAGCGCATCGGTGGTGCGGATGATCCGTTCGAGGAGTCGGTGATTGTAGCAACCGAGCAAGTGCGCGCCGTGCGCGAGCTGGCCGACGGGGTACACATCATGCCGCTCGGAGCCGACGCCGCCGTGAAGCGCATCCTGCGGGGTGCGGATCTCGCCTGAATGTGCTGCGCGGTCTGTCCTTGCACGTCAGCGTTTCATCCTTTCGTTGCAGTCCCGGTCATCACGCCACACTGTCTGTCATCGCCTTCTTCCAACCGTCCCCAAGACGCCGGATGAATAGTGTAGGAGGCCATGTGTTCGGGATGGAGTCTACGTGGGCACCGGGGCGCAGATCACGAGGACGGGATTCATCCGGGGCCCGTCATATGCCTCACCGCGACTCATAGTCGTGGCGCTGCTCGCCGCGGTCGTTATAAACGGTGCGTGTATCACCTGGCTGTGCTCGACCGTCCAGATGCGCTCGTCCGGTACGTACCTCGAAAGCCAGCTCGAGCTGTGGTTGCACGAGAGCCGCCGGCATCCCGATTCCCCTCTTGCCTGGGCCACCCTGGGTGGCATCTACGAGTCGCTCGGAGAGGCCGCCAGCGCCGACCAGGCATACGACACCGCACTGGCACTCGACTCGGGCAACGTCCCGGCGCTTCTCCACCGTGCCGGACGCGACCAGGTCGCGGGCGACTACGACCTGGCGCGCGTCCACATCTTCAGCGCCATCGAGAATGCGCCGCCGTGGGCCGAGTATCGCAGCTGGTATCGTCTCGGGATGTTGGAGGAGGCCGCCGGCAGGCCCGGGGAGGCGCTTTCCGCATACGGGGCTGCGGTGACGCTATGCGCAACCTGCTGGAGATCGCACTACCGGATGGCGCTCATCTACGAGCAGCAGGGAGACACCAATCGTGCGCTGGTGGCCATAGGGGAGGCGCTCCGCTGGGCGCAGAGCGACCCCGAGGTCCTGGAAACTCTTGAGAGACTATCGTCCCTTTCAGGGGAACATAACCCGTGAGAGGGGGACAAACAGGATCCGCTGTCCTCACATCTACTGAGGGGACGTTGCGGTCGATGCGCCTCA
>SKKZ01000128.1 GCA_007123455.1 Coriobacteriia bacterium
ACTTTCTGCCCCCGACCATCAACCTCGACGACCCCGATCCCGAGTGTGATCTCGACTACGTCGCAAACACGGCACGTTCCAGTCGTGTGGAAGCTGTCATGAGCAACTCCTTCGGGTTCGGTGGACACAACGCCACTCTCATCATCGCCCGTGAGTGAACGCGCGATGTTCTCGGCCGACCCACACGACGACACCCGACTCGATGATGCGGAGCGCGCGGTCGGGTACCGGTTCTCGGATCGCACATTGCTCTGTCGCGCATTGACGCACCCGAGTGTCACCACTGGAGCGTCTTCGGAACTCGATTACGAACGCCTGGAGTTCCTCGGTGATGCAGTGCTCGGTCTCGTGGTGGTCGAAGAGGTATACCGGCGATTCCCTGAGCTGTCCGAAGGCGCGATGACCAAACTCAAGATCGCTCTCGTGTCGGGGGACTCCCTCGTTGCCGCTGCCGACGAGCTCGGATTGGCATCACTCATCGCCCTCGGAGACTCCGAGATCGGAACGGACAGCAGGGGGTTGCGCTCCGCGCTCGAAAACGTCCTCGAAGCGCTTATCGGCGCGATCTACCTCGACGGGGGGCTCGATGCCGCCCGATCTTTCGTCGTGTCAGCACTGGGTGCGCGCATCTCTCCCGAATCCCTCGCGGGTCTCGAACTTGAGCACCCGAAGTCGCGACTCCAGGAGATCGTACAGGCGAGCGGAAACGTCGTCTCGTACCGTATCGTCGGAGAGGAGGGCCCGGCGCACGCCCGGAGCTTCACTGCGGAGGTCGTGCTCGAAGGAGAGGTTCTGGGCAGAGGCACCGGTACGACCAAGAAAGAAGCAGAGATGTGTGCCGCACGCGAAGCTTTGAGAGCGATTTCACCGGGCTGATCGTGTGCACGACAACCCTCCGCGACAGGTCTGCTGTGTTAAAATCACCTGCGTTCCCGTGCCGTGCGCAACACGTCGCATCGGCCGTATCTTCGGCATTGAAAGGCCACGTTGCACCTACGATCCCTGATATTGAAAGGGTTCAAGTCGTTCGCTGACCGGACTGTGCTGTCCCTGGAGCCGGGGGTCACGGTCGTCGTGGGCCCGAACGGCTCGGGCAAGTCCAACATCTCGGACGCGGTCCTATGGGTCCTCGGAGAGCAGTCCGCCAAGAGCCTGCGCGGGCAGGCGATGGAAGACGTGATCTTCGCCGGATCTTCGGCACGCCAGCCCGTCGGCGTCGCCGAGGTCGACCTGGTACTCGACAATTCTGACGGCGCGCTCCCCATCGAGTTCAACGAAGTCACCATTACCAGGCGGATGTTCCGCAGCGGTGAGAGCGAATACCTCGTCAACCAGTCTCCGTGCAGACTCATGGACATCCACGAACTGCTCCACGACACCGGACTGGGCCGCGACACCCATTCGATCATCAGTCAGGGACGTCTGGACGAGGTGCTCAACTCCCGCCCCGAGGAACGGCGCGCGCTGATCGAGGAAGCGGCCGGCGTTCTCAAGCACAAGAAGCGCCGTGAGCGGGCATTGCGCAAGTTGTCGGGTATGGATGCCCACCTCGAACGGGCGCGTGACATCGTCGGTGAGATCGATCGTCAGCTGCGTCCGCTCCAGAGACAGGCCTCCCGTGCTGCCCAGCACGCCGAGATACGCCAGGAGCTCGCGTCAGTCGAGACGGCGCTCGCTGTCGAAGACCTGCGTGCCCTCCAGCGCACCTGGGACGGCCTCGTCAAGCGGGAGAAGGAACAGGACGCAGAGATCGAACTCACCCGCTACCGGCTTGCCGAGAAGGAGCGCGAGCTTGCGACCTTCCAGACGCTCCTCGAAGAGAAGGGACTCTTCGTCGGCGACCTTTCGGAACAACGACGGCGCCTGCAATCGGTCCTCGAACGCATCAACTCCGGCTTGCTTCTGCTCGAAGAGAAGGGCAAGAATCTCATCGATCGGCTCAGCGAGCTGCGTGCGAAGCTACATCACGCCGAGACGCGCTCAGAAGCCCGCTCTGCCGAGCTCGTGCGCCTCACCGCGGAGCGTGGCGAGACCGACACGCGGCTCAAGGCGTTCTACGGGCAACTCGGCGAGCTCCGGCGTGAGACCGAGACCACGAAGAAGGAACGTATCGCCGCCGACGAAACCCTCGCACACATCACCGCCGACATCAGGCGTACCCGCAAGAGCGTGGACGACCTCCGGATGGAGATGTCCGTCCTCGAGCAGTCCGTCTCTGCCTACCGCCTCGAGGCTGACATGCTGGTCGATAGGGTTCGCGCCCTGCGCGAGCAGCGCAATGCGCTCGCTTCCACGCTGTCGAGCCGTCGAGCTCGCCTCGAGCAACTGGAGGCTGAACTCACACGCACCCGCAAGATGCGCGCCCTGGCCGACAGTGATGTGGACAAGCGGGTCAGAGTCCTCGGCACGCGCCGAAAGGAGCTGGCCGGGATTCGCGACCAGCTCACATCTGCCAGGGCTGAAGTGCGTGCTCTCGAGGAAGTCGACAGGGCGTTCGAATCCGCATCGCCGGCGCTCGCATGGGCGCTCTCGCGCCAGCGCGATCTCGATGGATTCATAGGTCCGCTCGCAGAGAAGATACGCGTACCCGGCGATTACGAGCAGCTGCTTGAGCATCTCCTCGGTACCGATCTCTTCGCGGTACTGGTCGACGACATCGATGCTGCCGAGCGCATCGCTCATATGGCAGCCGGGGAGAGCGACGGGGAGCTTGCGCTTGTCCCTCTATCGGGGCCGGAGACTCCTGCCCGCCGTCCAGCGACGACAGGTACGCCTCTCGTCGAGTTCGTGGAGTGTGAGTCCTCTCTCCGTCCGGCTCTCGACGCGCTGCTCGGCGACGTCTTCGTCGTGGATTCGCTTCCCGAAGCCGTTGCGGCATTGAGAAGCGATACGACGGGTGCGCGCTTCGCCACCCCTTCGGGAGCTATCGTCTGGCCCGGCGGCAAGGTGACGGTCGGGAGGGTTGTTGCCACGGATGGTGCCGGGGTGCTCACCCGCAAGAGGCGCATCACCGAACTCGAAGATGAGGTGGCAGCGCTCGACATCGCGGTCGGCAACGCAGAGGCGACGACCTCCTCTGCCGAGGAGGCGGTTGCCGCAGCCCAGCAGGACGCGCTCGAACTCGGCCAGAAGATCGCCCAGCTCGCCGGGGAACACGACTCCCTGCGCGAGGAGACCGGTCGTCTCGAGCAATCACTCACCTCGCACGATGCCGAAGCGATGACCATCGAGTCCCGGTCCAAAGAGATCGAACTGCGCGTCGACAAAGACGCTCCGGGCATAGACACGATCAAGCAGAAGATCACCGAGGCCGAAGCCGCGCTCGCCGACCTCGAGGAGCGGGCTGCCGCCGCGCGGGAGCAGCGTGACGCGCGCTTCCGTGAGGAGGCCGCCATCAACGAACGGCTCTCCGTGTGCCAGGTGGAGATAGCGACAGTATCCGAGCGTGAGGTCCACCTGAAGCGGCAAATCACCTCTATCACCGCCGAACTCACTGACCTAGAGAGCACCGTCGCGCACAGCCGCGACACCGAGGCCGCGCTCGAGCTTCTGCGCGAACGCATCGAACCGGTCCACGACCTCTATGCGGCGCTGCTCGAGCGTGCAGAACACTGGGCGGTCAAGCTGCGCGACCGCGCGCACTTCGAGCAGGCTGATTCCGAGTCCCTCCGCTCGACCATCCACGAGGCCCAGGACGCGGTACGCGCTCTGCAGGCGGTCATCGACTCGCAGTCCTCGACGATGAGCGATCTGCGAGTCGAAAAGGGCCAGCTTGAGGTACAGGTGAACGCGGCTGTCTCGCGTATCGTCGAGGAGCACGGTGTGTCGCTCGAGCGCGCCCTCGAGTCCCAACCTCTTGAAGATCGTCGTTCCGCCGAGGACCGTGCACATGCATTGCGCAAGCGTCTCGAGAACATCGGCCCGGTCAATCCGATCGCCATGCAGGAGTTCGACTCGCTGAAGGAGCGCCGGGACTTCATGTCCGACCAGATCCAAGACCTCGTCGCGAGCCGACAGGCCCTGCACAAGGTCGTCGCCGCGATCGATCGCAAGATCCGCGATCGGTTCCTGGAGACTTTCGAACAGGTGAACAACCACTTCCAGGAAGTCTTCGCCGTACTCTTCCCGGGCGGTCATTCACTGCTCGAGCTCACCGACCCGGACGACCCTGAAGCAACCGGCGTCGAAGTGGTCGCACAGCCACGAGGCAAGAAGCTCTCCAAGATGTCGCTCATGAGTGGTGGCGAGAAGTCGCTCACCGCTCTTGCCCTACTTTTCGCGGTCTACCGGACCCGCCCCTGTCCGTTCTACATTCTCGATGAGGTGGAGGCCGCACTCGACGACACGAACCTCCGCAGATTCATCGCATTCACCGATACGATGCGCGCGTATACGCAGTTCATCGTCGTCACCCACCAGCG
>SKKZ01000138.1 GCA_007123455.1 Coriobacteriia bacterium
GCGTGCACTTCGATCCTCGGTTACGACCCGGTCGCCGACTACGTGGGTCGCGGGGCGATCGAGGCGGCCAGCATGGGCATCGGCCTCCAGCCCGATGAAGTCGCACTGCGACTGAACCTCGTCACACTTGCGGCCGGAGTCATGGCGAGCTATTCGGCAGGACACATCCCGACCGGGGACTCGCGTGCGCTCGTCACCGAAGTCGCGTCCCACCTCGATGACGACACGTTCCGCCTCTATCCCGGGATCGCATACCGGCACATCCTGGTCGTGAAAGGCCATCCGGAGCTGCTCGAGGCGCGATACACACCGCCGCACGACATCTCGGACAAGCCCTACGCCGAGCATGTGCCGTCCGGACCTGGCGCCGAACTGCTACTCGACTACATGGACCGCGCTCGTCCGCTGATCGCTGCCAGTCCGGTCACCGCATCACGCGCCGCCACAGGCGTCGCGCCCACCGACGTCTGGCCGTTCTGGCCGGGCAAGGCCCCACAGGGGCTCGTGTCCTTCGCCGAGCGCCGGGGTCTGAGTGCCGCGATGACGTCGGGAGTCGACCTCCTTAACGGACTCGCCGTGCTCGTTGGTATCGACCGGCTGCAGATCGTCGGGGTGACCGACGGTCCCGACACGGACTACGCGGCTCAGGCCGTCGGAGCGCTCGAGGCGCTCGGTGACCACGATGTCGTCATCGTGCACGTGGAGTCTCCCGATGAGGCGGGCCACGCCGGTGATGTCGAAGGCAAGATCGCCGCGATAGAGGCGATCGACCGGGAGGTCGTGAGTCGCGCCATGGAGTACCCGGGAGAACTGCGCATTCTCGCGATGCCCGACCATCCCACCCCCGTCGAGCTCAAGACGCACTGTGCCGAGGCGGTACCCTTCGTGCTGCACGGCCCCGGGATCGCCTGTAACGGGGCCGAGACCTACGACGAAGCGGCGGCGGGCGGCACCGGCATGTTCGTCGATCCGGGTCACCGGATCATGGACCTGCTTCTTGACTGAGGCGCGCCCGGCGCCGGGGTCCTAGCGTCAAAGAAGTCCGCGCTCGTCCAGGTCGTCGAGGAAGCGGTAGAGCTCGGTCGCGAAGCGCTCGGGCCGCTCCTCGTGGGGGATGTGGCCGGTCTCTTCGAACGTCGCAAGGCGTGCGCCCAGGGCCTCGGCCACGCGCACGCTGTCGTCGTAGGGAACGGCCCGGTCCTCGGTCCCGGCCACCACCAGCACAGGGCACTCGACCGCATCGAGCGCGTCGACCGGGTCGTCCGGCCGGGGGGCGATCGTGAGCTCCCACAACGCCCGGTCCCAGTCGCGGATCGCCAGAGGCGCCCGGTAGCCCTCGATGACGTCATCGGTGACCGCCGAGGGATCGGCCCACGCGGCGCGTACGAGGTCCGCTCCTGAATCACCGCCGAGCGTCCTGCGGAGGAGGAGCGGGCCGATACGACGCGCCTGCGGGGTAGCGAGGAGCGGACGCAGCAGGCGGGGAGTCCCGCCGCCCCGGTAGATCGCGGGCGCCTCGAGGACGAGGCCACTGACGCGGTCGGGGTGGCGGGCCGCGGCCAGCACGGCGATGGCTCCGCCTGCCGAGTGGCCCACGAGCACCGCCTGGTCGATGCCGAGCGCATCCATGAGCTCGATCGTGTGGTCGGCCTGGGTGGTGGGGCTATACGGGTTGGGTCCGTCCCACTCGCCTCGAAGTGGTCGCTCGGTGAGGCCGAAGGCCGGGCGGTCGAGCGCGATCGCCGTGCAACGCGCCGCGGCGTCGGGAATCGTCTCGCGCCACGAGAAGACCGAGGCGCCGAAGCCGTGAAGGAAGATGACGGTGCACGGATCGTCTCCCGCGCGCACGTAGTGGTAGTCGAGGCCCCCGACTTCGACGAAGCGTGACTCCGGACCGGCGAGATCGGCCGGCTCCACCGCATCCGGTATCTCCGGGACCGGCCAGACCAGCGGGATGAAGAGGAGTGCGACGAGGAGACCGACAAGGACCCACGCGATGATTCGCAGGGCGCGGGAGCGGCGCGAGTGAGTGCCGGGTGAGTCCATACCTATATCTTCCCCGCGAGGATGCGACCGAGCGAACGTGCTTTGTCGCGCTCCCACTCGTGGACCTCGGGGTGCCGCCACGTGTCTGTCACCGCGAGCGACCCGACCGTCCGGATGCCTCCGCTGCCCAGAGCGGCTCGCAGGTGACGGACGGGACCGGTCGTGTATCCGAAGAAGGTGGCGAGTGGCTCGGGAGCGCCGCAGGCGGTGATGATGACCGCTCGGCGTGCATCCCGCACTAAGGGAGTGTGCGGGATCTCCTTCGGCCCCATGCCGGGAAGGCGTAGCTGGCCGGATGAGGTGAAGTAGCCGTTCACACGATCGAGGAATGCTGCGGTCGCGCCGTCGGGCTTGCGGAAGTAGGAGGGTGCCCCGAGGATCACGCCATCGGCCGAGGCGATACGCTCGACGAGGCCGGGCAGGTCGTCGGCGATCTTGCACGATCCGGTCACCCGGCACATGCCGCACCCGGTGCACGTGCGGATCTCGAGATCATGAAGGCGTACGCGCTCGACATCCGCACCGGCGGCAGCAGCAGCGGTCGCCGCGGTCTCCACAGAGCTGCTGACTACACCGTGGCGTGGACTCGCATCGATCGCGATGATCCTCATGACGGGCTTCCCTTCTCGTCAGTCCGGGGCGCGAAGAGCCGGCGCTGTTGGCCGGGCGGGACGTTGCGCTCCTGCTCGGCAAGGGCAAGAAGCGTTTCGAGTGAGTCGTCGAGCCAGTCGATGTTGGCACGCGCGTCGGAGATGGCAGCCTCGAGCGTGAGACGATTCAACACCGCGTCCCGACCCGTGCCGCGCGCTTCTGCGGCGGCACGCGCACGCAGGGACTCCAGGCGTTCCTGCATCGCCTCGCGCCGCTCGCGCACGATGCGTAGCAGATCGTCATCGGAGAGCCGGTCGGCGAAGCGCAGCTGGATCAGGAATGGGTCCCGGAGAGGGGGAAGGGGCCCCGTTGCCGCTGCCCACCGGTCGAGCTCATCGCTACCGGCGGGCGTGATCGAATAGATCTTGCGGTCGGGGCGTGAGCGCTGTCGCCTGACTCGCGAGGTGACCATATCGCGACTCTCGAGACGGTCGAGGGTGCGGTAGATCTGGGCCTGGTCGGCGGTCCAGAAGTGTTGCGCGTCGTGGTCGAAGCACACGGTCTTCAGGTCGTAGCCGGTCATGGCCTGCTCTCGGAGGAAACCCAGGATCGCGTGCTCGAGAGACATGCGATACCCCGTCTGGAAGCATATATGACAAAACAAGTATATGTAGAGACATATAATAACGCAACCCTCGACCAGTCATTGATTTCTGACAAGAAAAGAGCAGATAAACGAGGTGCTGAAAGCCTCGATGGTGAATCGAGGAGGGCAAACAGCTACGTTGGAACGCGCACGGCGCAGCGGGACAGAAGTAGGAGAGGCTATCCGCCGAACTGGCTGCGGTGGAGGCGCGCGAATCGCCCGTCCGCTGCGAGGAGGGCCTCATAGGAGCCGTCCTCGACGATGCGGCCGTCTTCGATGACGATGATCCGGTCGGCGTCACGTACGGTCGAGAGCCGGTGGGCGATTATGAGCGCCGTGCGTCCGGCCAGCAGCTCGCGGAGCGCCTTTTGGATAAGCACTTCGGTGCGCGTGTCCACCGATGAGGTGGCCTCGTCGAGGATGAGGATCCGGGGGTCGGCAAGGACTGCGCGGGCGAAGGCGATAAGCTGGCGCTGTCCCGTCGAGAGCGTGCCGCCACGCTCGCCCACGACCGTATCGTACCCTTCGGGCAACCGGTCGATGAAGTCGTCGGCGTATGCGGTTACCGCGGCGGCACGGACTTCGGCGTCGGTTGCGCCCTCACGCCCGTAGCGGATGTTGTCGGCCACGGTTCCCGCGAACAGGAACGGGTCTTGCAGGACCATGCCGAGGCTTGCGCGAAGGGAGCGCATCGTCACGTCACGGGCGTCATGTCCGTCGATGAGGACCGCGCCGCACGTGGGGTCGTAGAAGCGGGCGACCAGGTTCACGAGAGTGGTCTTTCCCGCCCCGGTGGTACCGACGATCGCTAGCGTCGTGCCGGGCTCGACGGCCAGGTCGATGTCGTGCAGCACCTGGGGGCCCTCGCCGTAGGAGAAGCACACGCCCCGGAACTCGACCGCACCCTTCACATCGACAAGTTCGTGGGCGTCGGCGGCGTCGGTCACCTCGCTCGGTGTGTCGAGGAGCGCAAAGACCCGCTCGCCACCCGCAAGTGCGGACTGGGTCTCGGCGTAGAGGCTCGAGAGCTGGCTGATCGCGTTGAAGAACGAGCGCGAATAGCCGAAGAACGCCACCACCACACCGATGGTCACCAGGTCCTGGATGGCGAGCCAGC
>SKKZ01000178.1 GCA_007123455.1 Coriobacteriia bacterium
GCCGAGCCCCGCCGGGCGCCGGGCGAGAGATCGGGATGCGCATGTCGTCTCAGCCCAGGATGGCGAGCAGCAGCAGCAGCACGGCCAGCGCACCGACCGCCGATATGGCGGTCGCCCATGCAAGGAGGCCTTCTTCGACGACGCGGACACGGTCAAGCAGCGACGATATCCGCCCCGGCCGCGCCTCTGCGGGGACGCTCGAGGCAGCCGGTGTCGCCTCGATCCGCCGGTCGCGCTCTGCGATCACCAGGTCTGCCCGCGAAAGGAGCGGTGCATACACGTCGGCAGGCGGGACCGCACCCGCGAACCGCCGTGCGACACCGCCCAAAGCCCATGCACCTGCGGCAAGCGCGATGCCGAGCGCGACAGGCCATGTCCCGGCCCAGACATAGTGGGCGGTGAGCGACCTTTCCACGGCGTACCCGACGTCCACCGAAGGCCACAGCCAGACCGTGCCGGCGACCGCGGCGAGCAGCAGGGTCCACGAACCGACGGCGAGTGGCCGGGGAGCCGCGACCGGCTCGTCGCCGGAGAGTGCGTCCTTCCGGAACGCCAACAGGTAGAGGAAGCGTGCCATCAGCAGAGTCGTGCCAACGGCAGCCAGCGGCAGCAGGGTGTCGAGGGCACCGTACCACGCAGCCGGTGCGAGCCCGGTGACTTCCTTGAGCACTATCTTCGCCACGGAACCGCTCGTCAGTGGTGCGCCCGCCAGTGCCAGTGCGGGCAGCGCGAGAGCGACGACCGCAGGCCACCTGCGCGATGCGCGCGCGGCGACGTCCTCGCCGATGAAGAGCGCCGCCTTGGCAAGGCCGTGATGGACCGCGTAGACGCTCGCCGCGGTCACCGCCAGTAGCCATGCGACGGGCTCCGCGAGTCCGGCGCCGATCGCGATGGTGATGAGCCCGAGCTGGCTGATGCTCGAATATGCGAGCACGACCTTCGGAACCGTCTGCATGATCCCTACGACGGCGCCGTAGAATGCCGCGGCGACGCCGAACGCCATCACGACAGTACCGAATGCGACCCCCTCGGCCTCACCGCCCGGCAGGAAGCGTAGCAGGCCGAGCACGCCGGCCTTGCTCATCGAACCGGCGAGCGCCGCTGCTGCTGCTGCCGGGGCCGCAGCGTAGCTGATCGGCATCCAGCCATGCAGTCCGAGGGCGCCGATCTTGATGCCGAAAGCCGCGAGCAGCAAGGCGATGCCGACCGGTCCGAGGAGCGGACCCGGCCCCACACCGATCGCGGTGGCTCCCACGACGAACAACCCGCATACGAGGAACGCCTCGCCGACGACGGTGAATGCCATATACGCCCGGCCGGCATCGCGGCCTTTCGGAGCGATGTGGGAGACGAGCGCGTACGTCGAGAGCGCCATCATCGCGAAGAAGGTGTAGAAGCCCACGGGATCGATCACGCAGCACAGGCCGAGATTGCCCGCCATCGCCAACGAGAACCAGCCGAGGAACCACGCCGGACGCTCCACCGGGTGAGCGAGGGCGTACAGGGCGGCGGCGGTCCAAACCACCGCAGAGAGCGCAAGGAACGTCCGGCCGGTGGCATCGAATCCGACGGTGACCCCCGTGAAGAGCCAGCCGATGCTCGCGGTGCCGTCCGGTACGAGCACCGCGGCCGCCAGGGCGGGAAGCGCGGCGAACGGAACGAGGCGCCGCGCGAGGTCCCGGGTCGCGGGCAGCGCACACCCCGCAGCGCCGAGCAGGGGGACCAGGGCGGCCGCAAGCGCCATCCATGCAGGCAGGAGTGTCACCATCGGAACCCCCATCCTGCAACCGTCTGTGCAACCGACGCGGGAGACAGGCCGGTGCCCGCGAAGACGCCCATGGCCAGACCGATCAGTGCGGTGATGACGATCGGCACAACCATACGCAGGTCACCCTCGGGGCGCCCGGGCTCCGGACCGGCGGCCCACTCGCGCCTCGGGGCCCGGAACCATGCGCGATGGATGATCGGGAAGAAGTAGGCGGCGTTGAGCACGCTGCTCGCGCCGAGCACGACGACCACCCATCCGACGCCCGCTTCGACCGCGCCGACCCCGAGCAGCCACTTGCTCGTGAAGCCCGCGACCGGGGGCACTCCGACGATACCGATAGCAGCGAGCGAGAACGCGGTCATGGTGATCGGCATCCGCCGTCCCAGGCCGTCGAGCTCGCTCACCCGATACGCCTTGACCTCATCGGCGACCGCCCCGGCCGTGAAGAACATCGTGATCTTCATGGCCGCGTGGTGAGCGAGATGCGCTATACCGCCTGCCACCGCGATCGGGCTCGCAAGCGCGACGCCGAGCGTGATGTACGAGAGTTGCGCGACCGTCGAGAACGCGAGCCGCTTCTTGAGATCGTCCTGCATGAGCGCTCTCACCGAGCCGAAGATGATGGTGAAGCCCGCCAGCATGGCGAGCACCTGAGTGAGTCCCAGCTGGCTGCCGAGGGGCCCGTAGACCTCGAGCACCACGCGGGCTATGCCGAACACGCCGGCTTTCACCACTGCGACCGCGTGCAGGAGGGAGCTCACGGGTGCCGGGGCGACCATCGCCGCGGGAAGCCAGCCGTGTAACGGGAAGAGCGCCGCCTTCACGCCGAGTCCCAGCATGAGCAGCGCGAAGATGGCGACGAGCGACACGGGGTGCGTGGTGGCAAGAGCCGGATCGAGCGCTCCCCCGGCTGCGAACTCGACCGGTCCCGCGAGAAGGTTGAGCCACACGACACCGACAGCCAGTGCCCCTCCGGCCGGCAGGGCGTACTTGAGGTAGGTGCGTCCACCGCTGAGAGCGGCCGGCGTGCCGGCATGGACGACGAGCGGGTAGGTCGCGAGCGTGAGCGTCTCGTAGAAGATGAAGAAGGTCAGGAGGTTGGCCGAGAGCGCGATCCCTATAGCCGACCCGACGCACACGGAGAAGAAACCGAAGAAGCGCGCGCGGTCGCTCGAGTGTGACATGTAGCCGATCGCATATACCGTCGTTATGAGCCAGAGCACGCCTGCCACGACCGCGAAGACCACTCCGAGCAGGTCGGCCCTCAACGCGAATCCGATATCGAGCAGCGGGATGCCGACACCTGCATACGCGTCGGGAGCACTGGTCAGCGCCGAACGTGCGGTGGCGAGGACCGCCACGGCGGTGACCGAGGCTCCGGTCAGGTTCACTGCCGATCGAGCCGTATCACGCTGCTCGCCGAGCGCGAAGATCGCGACGGCGGTGACGAAGGGCACGGCCACGGCGGTGACGAGAGCGACAACCTCCCAGCTCACGGGCTCATCACCCCCGTCACGAGTGCCGGTGCACCGACCATGACGAGATCGAGCAGGGGTTGCCCGACGATGCCGAGCATGAGTGCGCCCAGGCCGAGGACGAGGGCGGCCCCGTCCATCGTGAGCGGTGCGGCCCCTGCATCCACGTCGGAGTCATCGCTCCCCTCGGCCTCTCGTCCGAAGAAGAGCGCCACGACGCGGAAGACGTACGCGGCCGCCAGCAGTCCCCCTGCGACGACCACGGCCGCCCACCACCACTGCCCCGACTCGATGGAGGCACGGATCATGAGCCACTTGGCGACGAATCCGCCGCTCGGCGGAAGACCCATCATCGTCACCCCGGCAAGCCCGAAAGCCATCGCGGTCAGCGGCGCGCGGCGACCGAGGCCGCCGAGGCCCTCGATGCGGTCGTGCCCGAATCGCGCGAGCACGGTACCGGCGGAGAGGAACATGGCCGACTTCGCGAACGCGTGCGAGACCGCATGGAAGATGCCTCCGCTCCAAGCGTCCGTGGCAGCTTCTCCTCCGCCGCTGACCAACGGGAAGAGCAGGAAGAGATAGCCGATCTGGGCGACCGTCGAGTAGGCCACCAGCATCTTGAGTCTCTCCTGGCGGAGCGCTTGTATCGAACCCCATACGATGGCGGACGCACCGAGCACTCCGAGCACCTCGTCCACGCCGGGAAACCTCGCGGGGCCGGCGACGTCGACCCACAGCCGCACGAGTATGTAGAACGAACCCTTCACGACAAGCGCCGAGAGCACCGCGCTCACGGGTGAGGGGGCGTTGGCGTGAGCAGGTGGCAGCCAGAAGTGCAGCGGGAACAAGGCGGTCTTCAGCACGAGCCCCACCGTGATGAACACGAGTGCGGCCTGGCCGGTAGCCCCCGGCTCGACGACCGTGCGCAACGTCGCCATGTCGAGGCTGCCGTAGGCGCCATAAAGGAGCGCGACCCCGAGGAGGTAGAAGAGCGATCCGAGGATGGCCGCGAGCATGTAGCGCATCGCCGCCACGAGCGCCTCGCGGCGCAACGTGAGTCCCACCAGGGCGACGGCTGACATGCTCACAAGCTCCAGGCCGACGTAGAGGTTGAAGACATCACCGGAGAGGAAGAGCGCATGAAGCGAGCCCCA
>SKKZ01000105.1 GCA_007123455.1 Coriobacteriia bacterium
GGGAAGGCGTTGGCTACGGTTCGGCGCACCGACATCCCCTGTTCGAGAAGGGCCTCATCGGCAGCCCGGTACCGTGCAGACTCGAAGTCCTCGCGTGCGAAGGCGCGCACGACGCGGGCGCCCGCGATGTTCTCCTGCAGTACGGTGTTGAGAGCGCCGAGCCGCTTCTGGAACTGGCGGAACATCGGGCCGAGGCGTCGGACGAAGAGCAGGAGCACGGCAAGCGTTCCCGGTATCACGGTGAAGGCGATGAGTGCGAGCGTGGTGTTCATCGCGAGGAGCAGCACGACCGCACCGATCAGCAGCAGCACGGCGGAGATGGCCTGCACGAGTCCGCCCCCGACGAACTCGCGCACGAGGTCGACATCGCTTGTAACGCGGGTGATGAGCTGTCCGGTACTCGCGCGATCGTGATAGGAGAACGAGAGCCGCTGCAACTTGTCGAAGATGGCGTTGCGCATGTCGAACGCGGCACCGTGACTCGCTTTGGCCGACAGGAATCCCTGGAGGAAGCTGGCGAGGCCGCCGAGCGCCGCGATCCCCACGAGTCCGAGGGCTCCCTGCCAGATGATGCGCGTCTCGCCCTCGGCGATGCCGCGGTCGATGATCATGCGCAGGATCTGCGGGGAGACGAGGTCCGCGGCGGAAGCGGCGAGCACGGCGACCACAGCGGCGGCTGCGGTCAGCCGGTATGCACGCATGAAGCGCAGGGCGCGCAGGAGTGCGCTCGACACGGTTCTCCTCGGTGGACTCGATACGGAGGGATGGCTCGCAGAATGGTTCTACGATTGTACCTGTAAACGATGCGCGTGCTCCACACATGAGAACGGGCCCCGTCGCCGGGGCCCGTTCTCACTGAAAGGGGGAGAAGAAGAGGCTGTGGGGCTACAGCCGTAGAGCCATCGTGTTCACCCGCAGAGCACCGAACGGATCCGTTCGTAGTCCACAGGATCGATCTCTCCGCGGACGAGCCGGGTGCGGGCGATTCTGAGAGCACCGTCGACGGCGGTCGGGGCGGGCGCGGGAAGCGCCTCCGTTCCGACGAGCGTGCGGGTGGTGTAGACGCCGTAGATGGCGAGCATGCCGAGTGCGAGTACCAAGACCGGTCCGAGAACCATCGATGTCACCCCTCACGTCGGTCGACTGCACTGATACGAGTATGCCCTCCGTCGGCGCAGGCGGCGTGAAGTGGATGTGGAGATGGTGTGGAGTACTCGAAGCCCTCAGGCAGGGGGCTCTGCCAGGGACGGCTCGGCAGTGGGCGCGACACGACGCGGGGCCGGACGCATGCGGGGTGGACGGGTCGGAGCGGTGATGGTGAGTGCCACCCCGACGACGATGACCGACATCCCCGCGATGATCCATCCGTCCACCGGCTCCGGCGAGCTGATGAGTCCGATCGTTCCGGCCGCCCAGCCGAGGAAGACGGCGACAACCGGGTTCACGAACGTGTAGGTCATCACCTTGGAGGTCGGGACGTTCCTCAGTAGCCAGACGAATGCGGTGAACGCCACACACGAACCGAATATGGTCAGGTAGGCGAGAGCCCATACACCACCCGCCGAGACGCCGGACACCCGCGGCAGCTCGCCGGCGAACAGTCCGACCGCGAGCAGGATGCCGCCGGCGATGGCCATCTCGTAGCCTGTGGCGACCACCGCATGCGCTTTCACGGGCCGACGGCGGGAGATGAGCGAGCCGGTCGTCCAGAGCCACGTCGCAAGGATCTGGAGCCCGACACCGAGCCACTCGACTCCCGAGCCATGGACCCCGATGATTCTCGGCCACATGAGGAGTCCGAGCCCGGCGAAGCCGAGAAAGAGCCCCGCAACACCACGTGCGGACAGGCGGTCCATGCCGGGAAGCACGCCCTCGGCAGCTGCCACCCAGAGCGGGATGAGGGCGACTATGAGCGCCGAGAGGCTCGACGGGATGTACTGCTCGGCCAGCACGGTGAAGAACATGCCTCCGCAGAGCAGGAAGATGCCGACGACCGATACGGTGATGAGATCGTGGCGTGACAGCCGCATGCGCCAGCCACGCAATCGCGCCAGTGTGAGCAGGATGAGCCCGGCAAGCACGAGTCGCATACCGGTGAAGAGCGCAGGCGGCATCTCGTGTTCCAGCCCGATGCGGATCGCAAGATACGTCGAACCCCAGATGATGTACATCGCGGCGAAGGCAAGGAGGGTCTTGAGGTCGAACGGTCGCGACACTGGGGCTCCCGGGTCGGAGGTGAGGAACGGGTGCGAGCCCGAAGGCATCGCGCGCCAGAACAGGATACTCGCTCGGCGTCCCGAGTGCACCGTCATCTGGCATGACACCTGCTTGTCGGAGGTCAGCCCGCTCATGCGGGCACTACTATCGTCGTCTCTGAGACAAGGGAACAGGCCGCGTGGCACCGAGACAGCGCCTCAACTGCTGGGAGTATCAGGGATGCGAGCGCGGCCCCGGGGGCCGGCGTTCGGCCAGAGGAGAGCAGTGCCCGGCCTCGGAGACAGAGCCTCTCAACGGCTCCAACGGCGGCACGCACGCCGGACGCGCCTGCTGGGTCGTGACGGATACGCTGTGTTCCGGCGTCGCTTCCGGGCCGTACGAGCGCAAGATCTACGAGTGCCGCAAGTGCTCCTTCTACGCGCGTGTCCATGTGGAACAAGGACTTGCCGCCGAGTCACCCGACGAGCTTGTCGGCCGTCTGCGCTGCGAGTGAGCACGGGGCCGACCGGCCAGGTACAATCCTTCCATGACCACGTATGAGTACGAGTTCCCACGGCCTGCCGTCTCGGTCGACCTCATCGTGTCCGGTGGTGCGCCGGACCGCCCCTGCGTCCTGCTGATCCGGCGAGCATCCGAGCCGTTTGCGGGCGCGTGGGCGCTTCCCGGAGGCTTCGTCGACGAGGGTGAGCGCCTCGAGGATGCGGCGCGGCGCGAGCTGGCCGAGGAGACGGGGCTGGAGTTCACCGGCCCCCTCGTCCAGGCGGGTGCGTTCGGCGACCCGGGACGCGATCCCCGCGGATGGACCGTGAGCATCGCGTTCGCGGGTTGCGTCGGAGCCGAGCTCCCGCAGGTGACCGGTGGCGACGACGCTGCGTATGCAGCGTGGCACCCGCTTGACGAGCTGCCCGAGCTTGCCTTCGACCACGACGAGCTCCTCGCAGCCGGGCTCGCCCGTGTTGACCCGGCCTCCGGGTGCGCTCGATGATGCCGGACGGATGCCCAGGCACGAGTCGGGCGGGTAGAGCTTCCTTATTGGAGGTGTCACGCGATGTCTAAGTGTTGGGAAGAGATCAACGCGAAGATCGCGTCGGGTGAGGCGGTGGTGATGACCGCCGAGGAGTTCGGTGCGCTTGCAGCCGCCGAGGGCGTGGGCGAGGCGGCGCGGGCCGTCGATGTCGTGACGACCGGTACCTTCGGGCCCATGTGCTCGACCGGAGCTTTCTTGAACTTCGGCCACTCGGACCCGCCGATCAAGATGGCCTCCATCACCCTCAACGACGTGCCCGCGAGCGGCGGCCTCGCAGCGGTCGACACCTACCTCGGCGCGACAGAGCCGAGCACGACCCGGGGCATCGAGTACGGCGGCGCCCACGTCATCGAAGACCTGCTCCGCGGCCGGGCGGTGCGGCTCAAAGCCTCCGGGCCCGGGACGGACTGCTATCCGCGCACCGAGATCGACACCTACGTGACGCTGGACGATCTGAACCAGGCGTACCTGTTCAACCCCCGCAACTCGTACCAGAACTATGCGGTGGCGGTGAACAGCGGCGACCGGGCGCTCTACACCTACCTGGGCACGCTCCTGCCGCGTCTCGGCAATGCGACGTACTGCTCGGCGGGTGCGCTCTCCCCGCTGCTGAACGACCCCACCTACCGCACCATCGGTGTGGGTACCCGGTGCTTCGTGGCCGGCGCCCCGGGCTTCGTGGCATGGGAGGGCACCCAGCACAACCCGAACCAGCAGCGGGACGAACATGAAGAACCGGTCGCTCCCGCAGGCACCATCGCTGTCATCGCCGATCTGAAGCAGGCGAGCTTCGAGTATTTCAGCGCCGCCACGTTCTCGCGCTACGGTGTGTCGGCGTTCGTCGGCATCGGGATTCCGATACCCGTGCTCGACGAGGAGATCGCCGCGACACTTGCGCTCACCGATGCCGATCTGACGGCGACGGTGTTCGACTACGGGGTCCAGCGGCGCAGCCGTCCCGCCCTGCGACAGGTCACCTACGCGGAACTCAGAAGCGGTGCGATCGAGATCGACGGCAGGCGGGTACCGACCGGGCCGATAAGCTCCCTGCCGATAGCGCGTCGTATCGCGACTCAGCTCAAGGAGTGGATCACCGAGCGGAGCTTCGTACTCTCGCCGCCGCTGCGGCCGCTGCCCCAACCCGGGTCGCA
>SKKZ01000194.1 GCA_007123455.1 Coriobacteriia bacterium
ATGCTACGAAGGTATACGTCGCATCAGCGTACGACTGACCTCCGACCACGAGAGATCCGCCCTGCCAGCCGGGACGCAGTCTCCATCTCTCCCGCGTGAAGCCGCTGTTGCTGGAGCTGGCGGCACGATCCAGGTTGACCTGGACGGTCTTCTGGCTGACCGTGCCGATAGAGGTCCCGGTGTAGTAGTGCCTGAGGATCTCTCCGTAGGTACGTCCGCTCAGTGCGAACCCGTAGGCACCCCACTGGCTCATGCCGACACCGTGCCCCCACCCGGTACCGACGAAGCGGAACTCGGGCACCGTACTCGAGGCGAAAGCGGGCGCCGTGAGGGGGGTTGCCGAACAGGCGGCGAGGGCCACCCCGACCAGGACGGACAAGATGCGGATAACTGTGGTGTGTTTCACGGCCGATACCTCCGTGTAGCTGCGATTCTCACCCGCAGGGCTATGGTAGCACGCCGCGGCCACTGCCGTGTTGACGAGTACCGGACGCTCCCAATGATCCGTACGTCCTCACCAAGCGCGCAGCCGCCTGCTCCCAGTTCAGGCTCTCCTCGACTATCATCCTGCCCCTACATCCCATTGCCGCTGCTTCCATAGGACACGCGCGGAGATGCTCGAGTGCGTCGCGCAGCAAAGCGACGTCGCCCGGTTCTACAGTCAAGCCGATGCCGTGGCGCTCGACATACTCGCCGATCCACGTACCCGCTGACACGATAACCGGCAGAGCACAAGCCATCGCCTCCATCACCTTCACAGGGAAGAGCGTGCGTACGTTGCCGATCGGGGCCTCATACACCGCGTAGACCACGTCGAATCGGTGGTAGAGTCCCGGCAGCTCATCGTAGGAGAAACGACCTGAAACCTCGATGTTGCGTATGCCTTGGCAGGCCTGTGCGACGCGCTGCGCTTCGGTGCCGCCGCCTGCAAGGACCGCCATGATCCCTTTCTGATCGCGCACTGCGTCGACCAGAGTGAGCAGGCCACCCGCATAACGCTTCTGTCCGGCGTAACCGACCGTCAGGGTCTCGTCTGCGGTGCGCGCAGCGGGTCGAGGGCGGAACATCGTGTGATCGGGAGCGTTCTCCACGACTACAAGCTGTCCCCGGACTCCGAGGCGCTTGTAATAGTCGATGGTCCCGGGATTGGCGACGAGCACCGCATCGGCCGCGGAGAGTGCCTGTCGTTCGACCACCCGAACGACACTCTTGGCTGCCAACCCGGGAAGGCCTTTCTGCGGCACCATGTTGCTCTCCCGGTACAGCTCATGGAAGTCCATGACCAGAGTCACGGAGCTCGACTCACGAGCGATCTTGATACCGGCCCGGGCGGTATCAAGATCGTGACAGTGCACAACATCCGGGTTCAGTTCAGACGCCCTCGTGGCAACCGCACGCCAGAAGGAGGCGAAAGCCGGGAGCGACTTGAGACCTGCTCCGTATGCCGCACGCGGTCCGATACGCTCGATGCGATACGATTCGTGCCGTTGCGAAGAAGGCGCGTCCCCGGTACGGTCCCACGCCAGAACCACCACGTCCCATCCTGCTGCGTGCAGCGCGATGGCCTCTTTTTCCACACGGGGGTCCGAGACCATCGCGTTGGCAAGAAGCATGACCACGCGACCCTTCATCCTGCCGACGTCCTCTCCTGGAACGAAGCAACGGGACGTACTTCGCCCCGCTCCAGAACCGAACGATACACCTGGACGAGCCGTTTCCCCACCTCGTCTGGTCCGTATCGACTTCGAATCCGCGCGGCGATCGCCGCGCTATCGGTCGAGGGCAGCGCTTCGGCAAGCGCACGGATGGCTCCTGCAAGGGCCACGGGATCACGAGGTGGCACGAGCAGTCCGTCATCCGGTCCTACTATCTCAGCGGGACCGCCTGAACGCGTTGCCACGGCGGGCAAGCCGGTGGCCATAGCCTCGATCAGCGCAACACCGAACCCCTCGCGGTGAGATGGCATGACGAACAAGTCAGCGTCCGCGAACTCACGGGCTATGCGTTCACCCGGAAGGGAGCCCATGAACTCGACCCGCTCCCGGATGCCTGTTTCAACCGCAAGAGACCTGAGTCGCTCCAACTCCGGACCGGAACCGATGATGCGACAGGCGACCTCGAATCCGTCCCGGGTGAGTAGCCCGATCGCCCTCACCAGGTCTGCGTGCCCTTTCACATCGACGAGTCGACCGACGGAGACGAGACGCACTGTACCGTCATCGGATGCCTCGCGCTCGATGTAGCGGAAGCTCTCCGAATCATAGGTGTCGGGAATCACCACGACGCGCGCAGGATCTGCATCAAGCTCGACCACACAGTCGCGGGCGAGATCCTGGCCGACGCACACGATAGCCGATGCCGAAGCAGCGACTTCGATGAGCGAGGCCTTCCATGCGGGTCTGATCAGATTGCTGTACAGGTCCGACCCGTGCACCGAGACGACGAGCGGGATTCCGATACGCCTCGCAAGGCGCATCGCAGCCGCGCCACTCGGGTAGAGAGCGTGCGCGTGCACGAAACGCGGTCCGTGCACGTTCAGCAGGTGGCGGAAGGCTTTTCCCGAGGCCCAGGCCATCGCTGGTGCAACCGTCGTGTAGAGTCGTCTGCGGGGCAGCACAGGGTATCTCGGACGCAACACAGGGATACCTTCGAAGTCGCCCCGTCCACGAACGTATGGCTTGCCCATCGGCCCTGCAAGCATCCGGGGTATCCAGGGAACCGGGGCGATCACGGACCAGTCAACATCTCCCGCGGTGGCCTTGACCTGTTCGGCGACGAACAAGCCCCTGAAAGGTTCTGCGGGGTTCGGGAATTGCTTCGCGAACGTCAGGCCCGGAATGGACGTCATGCAGATCTCGTCACGCACTCATGTTCCGGGCACGGCCGACGACACGCTCTCGGACCACAGCCATCAAGACGCCGGCTGCTAGACCGATGAATGCTGCTGCTGCGACGAGTGCAAGCCGACCCCGTGCGGCCGATTCTTCTTCAACCGTCACGGGAGTGTCGGGAAGGTATAGTCCCTCCAGCACTCTGAGCATGTTCGCTGCCTCGATGACCGAACTGCGTACGTTCCACAACTTGAAAGCGAGATCGGACGCTTCCCATGCCTGACCATTCTCCTGTAGCTCCCTGCCCTCTCGTTCGATCTCATCGAGGGCCTGCTCGTGGTTCGCCAGCTGGGTTCGTCTCTGAATGAGATCAGGCTCGACCAGATCATGCACATAGGAGACGATCTCTAACGTGACAAGCTCGACCACTTCCCTGCTCCGCTCCTCGTCCGGGTGGACGAAGCGAACAACTAATCTGCTCTGTTCGTCACCGAGGGAATACAGACGCAGGTCCGATAGCTCGTCACCGGATATGCCCGTCGCGACTTTGATTCGCTGACCGAGTTCCCCATCGGGTGAAGACGCGCGTATCACGTGATCAGGCGACGGGGCCGTCGAATACCGCAACACGTTCGGCACGTCCACGAACATCGACGTTTCGGCCACATAACCAGGCTCTTGTGCTCCGCCTGCAACGGCGACCACCCCAGCTGCGACCAGTGCCGGAACAACGATGAGCCACCACTGTCTGCGAATCGCAGCCAGCACGCTCCTCATGATACTTGTCTCGTCCATAACGCCTCCTCATCGGCCCGAGCAACCCGATTAGCTATGACTCCGAACGCAACGAGTAACCACAAATAGTTGAAGTACAGGTAGTACTGGAAGAATGACTGGACCAGCAACGCGACCGTACCTGCAAGTGCTGCACCCTCAAGAGGGGTCCACGGTCGCGATCTCCTTCGGACATACACAGCAAGGATGCTGCCCAGCAGTACCACTTGAGCAACGAGGCCTGCGACGCCCATCTCCGCCCACAGCGCCAACGGTAGTTGATGTGGTCTCGTGATATAGGCGTGAGAACCGGGATGACGATATAACGGGTAGAGTTGATCGAAAGCTCCGAGGCCCGTACCGAACGCATATCGATCCCGAATCATATCGACGGTCGAGAAAGCCATATGGTAGCGGGTCGCCACAGATCTGTCGCGATCGATGTCGCCGATGGAGCGGACGCGGGACATTATCTGATCCGGGGCCAAGAGCATTACGGTGAGCACAAGGGCCAGTCCAGCGCCTATAAGGGCTTCGCGCCTCTTGCGTGGAGCTGTCAGAGCGATGATCACGACCCCCAGCGCTGCTCCCACCCAGCCGGTGCGCGAGAACGTGACCAGCAACGCCATGCCGCTGACGACCGATGCTCCGGCCCATAAGAGCGCCTCGCCGATACCCTTGGAGTGCACGAGCATTGCCAGTGCGATGACAAGAACCACCGTCATGAAACCTGCCAGGTAGTTAGGGTCTTCGAAGAACGCTCCTGGTCG
>SKKZ01000130.1 GCA_007123455.1 Coriobacteriia bacterium
CGAGGTGGACGTCGAGTTCGGGATGCTCGCACGCGAACTCGAGGACTCGCCTGATTATGTTGTGCGGTCCACGTGTGACCCGGAGGATGCCGCTCTCGTCGCGTTCCAGTATGGGCCAGCTGGACTGATCGGCTCGCTCGGGCATCAGGGCACTCTCGGCCGAGAGTGTCACGGACGTGCCGCGGTGGGTGTCGGAGGCCGCGATGCGACAGGTCGGCGCGTTGGACCTTACAGAGAAGAGGGCCATGCCCCGCCCGTGGACCCCCCAACGATCCATCACCATCGTATCGAGCTTGGAGGTGACGCGCGGTTCGAACACGGCATCATGATGCGTTGAAGGTATGCCGACGCCGTCGTCGATCATAGTGAGGAGCCGACGGTCTCCGTCGCGGGTGGTGGCGATGAAGATCCGCTGGGCATGCGCGTCGCGCGCGTTTCGGAGCAGCTCGACAACGATGTCTTCGATGGAGCGGATATCATGCTTGGCCTGACGTCGCTCAGCTTCTGAAGTGCGTAGGCGAACGTACCCCTCGCCGAGATTCTCCTCGACCTTGAGGTAGGCGTCTCCTGAGACCGCACCAACGAATTCAAGCAGTTCGTCGTTGTCGTTCATGTCCCCGGTCCGTGGTGTGGTTGCATGCTGGTCGGTACGCGAAGAAGGCCGCATTGCGCGGCCTTCTGCACATGGCTGGTAGCCACGTTCAATCCTAACAGACGGTCGCTACTTGGCGTAATCGACGGCCCGGCTTTCCCTGATGACCATGACCTTGATCTGGCCGGGATATTCCAGCTCGTCCTCGATCTGCTTGGCGATATCGCGTGCGAGTACGACGGAGTCAGTGTCGCTAATCCGGTCGGGCTGGACCATGACGCGGATCTCACGGCCGGCCTGCATTGCGTAGCATTTTTCGACGCCGGTGTGTGACTGGGCGACCGCCTCAAGCTTCTCGAGTCGCTTGATGTAACTCTCAAGGGTCTCACGGCGCGCACCCGGACGGGCAGCGGAGATCGCATCCGCTGACTGGACGAGGACCGCCTCGACTGTGGCGGGCTCGACGTCGCCGTGATGGGCTTCGATGCAGTGCAGGACGGTCTTGGGCTCGTTCATTCGCCTGGCGAGGTCGGCACCGATGATGGCGTGCGGCCCTTCGATCTCGTGGTCGATGGCTTTGCCAAGGTCGTGGAGGAGTCCGGCGCGTTTGGCGAGCTTGACGTCGACGCCGAGCTCGGCAGCCATGACGCCGGCGAGATGCGAGACCTCGAGGGAGTGCTTCAGCACATTCTGGCCGTAC
Source organism: Coriobacteriia bacterium (assembly GCA_007123455.1). Classification (GTDB taxonomy): domain Bacteria; phylum Actinomycetota; class Coriobacteriia; order Anaerosomatales; family SLCP01; genus SKKZ01. Next base: position 1,293 of record SKKZ01000130.1, read on the forward strand.
GAAGTGCGGTAACGCAGCCGGCCGAGTGTGCGTATCAGTTCCGCGTGCAATCCGTGGACCTCGGCGTCGAAGGCCGCTTGCTCCCCTGCCTCGTGAATCTGCTGGGTGACCAGAGTCTCGGCCTTGTTGAACATCTCCTCGATGCGCGCCGGGTGGATTCGCCCGTCGGATATCAGAGATTCGAGCGCGATACGCCCGATCTCACGTCTTACGGGATCGAAGCTCGAGAGTATGACTGCCTCGGGCGTGTCATCGATGATCAGGTTGATACCGGTCAGTTGCTCGAAGGCACGGATGTTCCGACCCTCGCGACCGATGATGCGCCCCTTCATGTCGTCCGAGGGGATGTGGACGACGGAAACGGTCGATTCGGCCGTGTGGTCGGCGGCCACACGCTGGATGGCGATACCGACGATATTGCGTGCCTTCTTGTCGGCCTCATCCCGCGCGTGCGCTTCGGCTTCGCGGATATAGGTGGCCGCATCGCGCTTAACGTCGTCCTTGATCCGATCAAGCAGGAGATTCTTCGCCTCGTCGGCGGTCATCCCCGCAAGGCTCTCGAGACGCGCGGCCTCCTCGGCGATCAGGGCATCGAGGTCCTGTTCACGTTTAGTGATCTGGCCCTGGATGCTCGAGAGCTGATGTTCGCGCTTGTCGAGCGATTCTACACGCCGGTCGATCGACTCTTCGCGCTGCGCAAGCCGGGTCTCGAGTGCTCCAAGCTCCTTGCGGCGCTCCTTGATCTCGGTCTCGGCCTCTTGCTTCATGAGGAAGACCTGGTCTTTGGCCTCTACGACCGCTTCTTTCCTCAGTGTCTCGGCTTGCTTTTCCGCGTCCTGGATGATGCGCTCGGCACTCTCGCGCGAGCGTGACGTCCTGTCCTGGACGAGGAACCTGTTGATCGCAAAGCCGAGGGCGACGCCTACGACGATGGCTATGACGATCCAGAGAAGATTGTCCACCGCGCGCCCTCCCTTCCCGTTGCTGGTCGAATCACGTGATCGATAGTGCCGCAGCATCCGAGTTCCGGAGTTTCCGGGCGGGTGCGCTGGTGAGAAGCACCGTCGGAGACCCGTAGAACAAGAAAAACCGGACGACACGGCGTCCGGCAGATGTGATATCACGCTGCTCTCGATGCGATATGCCAAGTATAGACGGATCCGGACCGTGAGTCCGGGTCAGTCATCTGTTCATGCTCGCATAGTGCGAAACCGCCGGCATAGCTGCACGCGTAGTGCGGCGGAGAATCACATGTGCCGTGCTAATAGTACGTGCGAGCAGCGGAAAGTGTCAAGATTGGCTGGTCATGTCGTCGCCCTCGTAGTCGGCTCGATGTGCCTCTAGCGCAGCCCGGGCCACCTCATAGGAAAAACCGCGGTACACGAGGCGTCGTAATGCGCGCGACTCCCCCGCCCGATCGAATGTGTCGAGGCCGCGGATGGATGCTCGTGCGCGCTCGACCTCTCCGCATCCGGGCGCAACGGCGTCGAGTGCGTTAGCTGCGATGATGGGCTCGACACCCTTGTCCGCGAGCCCTTTGGCGATACGCGTGCGACCCCATCCGGCGGCGTGCTTGGAGCGTACGTAGCCATGCGCGAAGCGAGCGTCGTCGAGGTAGCCATAGTCGAGCAGACGTTCGGTGACCGGGGCAATCACGGCATCCGGGTAACCATCCCTGGCAAGTCGGCCAACGAGTTCCTGCACGGAGCGCTCCCGGTGGCCGAGAAGCCGGAGAGCGCGGTTCATTGCGGCCTCCGGCTCGGCCTCGTCGATCGCCTCATGGACGTCGGATTCGCTCACCGGGTCCGTGTCTTGAATCCCCGCCGTCCGGAGAGCATCGCAACTGGTCCGTCGGAGCTCGACGCCGTCGATGGTCACGAGACGCATGCGTGCGCCAGGGTATGGAGCGGTGACACCCAGGGTTCCAGTCAGTTCGTCATCCAAGAAAGGCTAGCCTTCGTCGACGATGACCTCGGCGACCGGAGCGCTTCCGTTGACCGGAAGGCCGAGGCGTTCACGGATCTGATGCTCGATGTCGTTACGCAGGTCGATATGCTCGCGCAGGAACTCCTTGGCCGCCTCGCGGCCCTGCCCGAGGCGCTCGTCACCGTAGGTATACCAGGCGCCCGATTTCGAGACGACCGCCTCTTCTACACCGAGATCGATGAGGTTGCCCTCCTTCGATATGCCGGTCCCGTACATGATGTCGAACTCCGCGAGGCGGAACGGTGCGGCGACCTTGTTCTTGACGACCTTCGCACGCACCCGGTTCCCGATGATGTCGGTCCCTTGCTTGATGGAGTCGATGCGACGGATATCGATCCGCACGGTGGAGAAGAACTTGAGGGCACGTCCACCGGTGGTGGTCTCAGGACTACCGAACATGACGCCGATCTTCTCACGTAGCTGATTGATGAAGATGCATGTGGTGTCCGACTTATGGAGTGAGCCGGCAAGCTTACGAAGCGCCTGGCTCATGAGACGCGCTTGCAGACCGACGGACGCGTCGCCCATCTCCCCTTCGATCTCCGCGCGGGGCACGAGCGCAGCTACGGAGTCGATGACGATGACGTCGATGGCACCACTGCGAACGAGCATGTCGGCGATCTCGAGTGCCTGCTCGCCGGTGTCCGGCTGAGAGATGAGGATCTCGTCGATATCGACGCCGAGGCGTGCGGCATAGCTCGGGTCCAGCGCGTGCTCGGCATCGATGAATGCCGCGATGCCGTTGGCTGCCTGAGCCTCCGCGATGATCTGGAGCGCGAGCGTCGTCTTACCACTGGACTCAGGCCCGAAAATCTCGACGACCCTGCCGCGCGGCACACCACCGATTCCCAGAGCGGCATCGAGAGCGAGTGATCCAGTGGGTATCGCAGCAACTTGAGTGACGGCCGCGTGCTCGCCCAGTTTCATGAGGGAGCCCTTGCCGAACTTACGCTCGATCTGCTCCTTGGTGACGTCAAGCACCTTGTTCTTCTCGGAATCCATCTGGTCGCACTCCTTAGTCTCAGTGGAGACTCCCTCGGGGCCGCCACGAACGTACACGAACACGTGTTCGATGTCAACGCATATCGAGTGC
>SKKZ01000270.1 GCA_007123455.1 Coriobacteriia bacterium
GGGGACACGGTTGCCTGTCCATCTCGGCTCCCGGATCCCGGTCGCGCTCGCGGGTGACGATCCGGGCTACGAGTCACCGGAGACCGATCGGCGCGGATTCTTCGCCGCGATTAGCGACATGGTGCGTACGCAGACCGTGAGGGTCCTCGCGGAGAGCCGGGACACCGACGTCGGGAAGACCCCGTTCTGGGAGAAGATCGTGCCGCGCGAACGTCTGGTGTTCGAGCGGATCGTCGAAGCGCTCACCGACGACAGGGACGCGGAGGGCCTCGAGGCCGTCTGTGCCCTGCTCGGCTATACGGCGGAGATCGACGAGAGTTGCCAGTTGTGCTTCGGGTGCGCCGGCATGTGCCCCAACGGTGCGCTCGATTCCGTCGAGGAGGAAGTCAAGATCGAGTTCCACTCCGAATACCACGAGGAGCTGCGCTTCCTGGCCTCGAGGTGTTCCGGGTGCGGAGTGTGCGAGGAATTCTGCCTGAGCCGGTCGATCTCCATTCAGAAAGGATGCGTGCCGGCCGATGCGCTCGCGTGGCGCCAGGTGGCCGGCGATCGCGTCGAACAACGCCAACTCTGAACGAGCCGGGAGAGTCATCCGCATGAGGTCGTGGTCGACAGCACTGATTGTCGCCGGAGCGCTTCTCATCGCGGTCCTGAGCATCATCGGGGTCGCGGGGGCGGTACCGACTTCGTGCTACCCGTGTCACGGAGCGCAGTCGAGCGCATGGGCCGACTCGGTTCATGCGAACATCGGGTGCCACTTCTGTCATCAGCGGCCCGGGGTCATCGGGGTGCTCCAGCAGCGGACCGAGATGCTCGTCATGGTCCGGTCGTGGGTCTTCTCCGCTCCGCACGAGCGCGCGAGCATCCCCGATGCGCACTGTGTCGCATGCCATGGTGGCGTGCTGGACGGGGTGCTGGAACGGAACGCTATCCGGGTGCGTCACTCGGACATCGTCGAGCAGGGTCGCGCCTGCACGCATTGCCACAGCACCGCCACGCATGGAGAGGCCGTCGGGGTCGCGCGGACCGCCCTCATGGAAGAGTGCATGGCGTGTCATGACGGCTCACGGGCATCCGCGGAGTGCGATGTCTGCCACGTGTCCGGCGAGCGTCGGGAGCGCCCTGACGCCGAGACCCCGTGGCGCATCACCCACGGAGTCACCTGGCAGTACACGCACGGCATGGGGGACCTTTCCACGTGTACCGCCTGCCACCCGCAGGGGTATTGCGTCAGGTGTCACGGCATCGATCTTCCCCACCCCTCGGCCTGGGGCAACACGCACGGGCGCGTGGCGGTGGCGGTACCGGATTCATGCACCGCGTGCCACGAGTCGGGGTTGTGCACCGGCTGTCATTCCACCACGATGCCGCACCCCGAAGGATTCCTGCCCCGGCATTCCGCGGAGGTCGCGGAGTCAGGCGTGGAGCCGTGTCTCGAGTGTCATCTCCGGGTCGGCTGTGACGCCTGCCATGAAGCGCATATCCATCCGGGACTGACACCGGAGCAGATCCGTCTGCTCGGCACGGTGGGTGGTTTGCGATGAACGAGCTGCGCGATGTCATGCGGGCGATCGTGGAGAGCGTGCGGTTCGGCGTGGACGACCCCCGGCTGGCTCTCATCGCGTTCGCCGTGCTCGCTGCGCTCGTAGGTGTCGTGGTCGTGCTCGTACTCGTCGGGCAGGCCTCGTGGAGGGCCCGCGGCGAACGCAGGGCCCGCGGGCTCCCGGTCACAGACGCGCGTACCACCATCGTGACAGCGGCCGTCGTGCTCGTGTCCCTGGGGCTCGCCTTCGGTCTCGGTGCACGATACCTCGCCCGTCCCGACGTGTGCGCGAGATGTCATCAGACCCAGCACGTCAGCGCGGTCGAGTCGTCGCACGCCGGAGTCGGGTGCGTGTCGTGCCATCGGCAACCCGGAGTGCTCGGCTTCGTGCAAGGCCAGATCGACTACTCGCGCTGGCTCCTGGTCACCCTCCGCGAGCGGGACGATCGGCCGGTCGGCGGCCGCGGTCTCCAGGCGTCCGTCGCTAACCGTTCGTGCATGCGTTGCCACGGAGCGGTCGCTTCGGAGGTGATGGTCGACAACGTGCTTCGCGTGCGCCACGAGGACTTCCTCGTCCGACCCTGTGTCGAGTGCCACAACACGGTGGGCCATGGCGAGACCGTGAGGATTCCTGCAGGAGCGGCGATGAACGTGTGCCTTACATGCCACGATGCCCGGCAGGTGTCGGCCGAGTGCGGCCTGTGTCACGTCGGCGATGTGGCCGCGGCTGCGCAACGCTCGTCTCCTCGCGCGGCACCTATCAGGGTCGCCACTCCGACAGGGACCGACTGCCGTGGATGTCACGACACCACTTCGTGCAACGAGTGCCACGGCACCGAGATGCCGCATCCGCCCGGGTGGATGCCGGGACACGCCCGCCCGGCCTTCGAGCAGCCCGACATGTGCTGGCGTTGCCACCCCGGCGGGGACGCGCGCACCGGAGGCCCGCACCCCTACGCGATGTGCAACAGGTGTCACCGGTTCCCCGGTCCGCACGGCCCGACGGCGGAATGGGTGGCAAGCCACGGCGCTGCTGCGGCCAAGGCGCCGGGGGTGTGGGGTCGCACACGCTGCAGCCTGTGCCACACGAACGAACGTTTCTGCGATCTGTGCCATGAGGGACGACGGGAGAGGATGGACTACCAGTGAACGAATCTGAGCCAGCACGGCCGACGAACGACACATCCGCACGCCGGGGTAGCGGTGGCCTGCCGGTGGGCGGGAATCTCGCGCCACTGCGGCTCACGGTAGTGGTTCTCGCGCTCGCGGTGCTGGTAGCGGCGGGGTTCATCGCGCTCTCGGCTCTCCAGCGCGGCGACGATGGTACCCCTCGCACGGCCACCGAACGAGCACTCGTCGACGCACGGCGCGCGATCGAAGACAACCCCCGGGACGTCGATGCCCGCTTGCAGCTCGCCCGCGTCTACCTCGGCATGGGCCAGACGCAGACCGCGCTACGCACGCTCGAGGCTGCCCAGGAACTCGCTCCCGACGACATCCGGGTGATGCACCTGCTCGGTCTTGCGCACCTCGAAGCAAGGGACAGTACGACCGCGCTGTTCTACCTGGAGCAGGCCGCCGATCTGGACGACGGTTTCGCGGAGGACTACGCGGCCATCTGGAGCGACATCGGCAGGGCGCGTATCGCCCAGGACGATCTCGACGGTGCGGCTTCGGCGTACGAACGGGCGCTCGTCTACGTGCCGCAAGCCGCCGATATCGTCTTCGATCTCGCGGTCGTCTACGAGCAGCTCGGTCGTGTCGACGAGGCGATCGCCGCGTACGAGGGCGTTCTCCGGTTCGTGCCCGACCACGAAGAAGCACAGGCCGCACTGGCCAGGCTCAATACATCGGACTGACAAGGAGACACGGTGAGCATCGAAAGCAACAGCACCGCTCGTCGCAGGCTCGTAGTGCTGCTGGTCCTGCTGTTCCTACTCCTTCTCGCGCTGCTCTTCGCGTACTGGAGCTTCCTCCGGCCGCCGATGCTCACGGGTGAGAGCCCGGAGATGGAAGGCTACCAGCACCGCTTCTCGCTCTACGGATTCGGGCCGGAGCGCCTCTCCCGGCCCGGAGACGTGGCCATCGGAGAGGACGGTCGCATCTACGTGGTCGACACGTTCAACCACCGCATCGTCGTCTACGACGAGCGGGGCCGCTACCTGGAGCACTTCGGTGAGTACGGAACGGAGCGGTTCGAGGTCGAGTTCCCGAGCGGGATCGCCGTCGCTCCCGATGGAACGGTCTACGTGTTGTGTAAAGGCCTCGACAAGGTCGTCATCTACTCGGCGGACCACGAGCCTACCTGGGAGATCGTGGCGGAGAGCCCGCAGGTCGCCACCGTCGCCGGCGGCAGATTCTATCTCGCCACGTTCCGCGGCGTGATGATCGGTGACCTGGACGGCAGCATGATCACCGCGTTCGGACGCAGGGGCAACGCCCCGGGCCAGGTCGATCATCCCGGTGGCATCGCCGTCGCCGAGAACGGGACCATCTATCTGTCCGATTCGCTCAACTATCGCGTTCAGGCGTTCGCCGAGGACGGCACCGTGCTGTGGGCCGAAGGCGAGTCTGCCGGGGGTGGCGAGGCGCTGAGGGACCGTTCGCGGCGCTTCGGGCTTCCAGCCGGCCTTGCACTCGGCAGTGACGGCCTGCTCTACCTTGTTGACGCCTTCACGGGAACCTTGCTGATACTCGACCCCTCCGACGGCTCCGAGATCACCCGGGTGGGCGATTGGGGTCACGAGGAGGGACTGTTGTACTAC
>SKKZ01000062.1 GCA_007123455.1 Coriobacteriia bacterium
CCTGATCCACACGAGGACGTCGCAATCGACCCGCTCTCGGTGCATCTGGGCCTTATAGCCATCGCTGTCGCGCTCGGATGGGTGTTGCAACAGGCGCTGATCGCGCTGGAGGGCGCTACCTGGGCTCGTGACGGCGGCCTCGAGCTCTTCGAGCATATCCCGCTCTTCCCGCTTGCGATGATCGGCGGCCTCGTCCTGCAGATCGTGCTCGACCGCGTCGGTGACGCCGGACCGCACGTCGACCGGGGTATCGTCAACCGCGTGTCGGGGGCCTCACTCGACCTCGTGATCGTGACCGCGCTCGGCACGCTCTCCCTGGCCGTGATCGGGGCCAACCTCGCTCCGCTGCTCATCATGGCCGCGGCCGGTCTTGCCTGGAGTATCGGTGCATTTCTCATACTCGCTCCGCGTATCGTACCTGACCATCCCTACCAGCGCGGACTCGCAGATTTCGGGCAGTCGACCGGCATGACCGTGACGGGCCTGCTCCTCGTGCGCATGGTCGATCCCGACGGGCGCACGCGAGCCACGGAAGGGTTCGGCTACAAGCAGCTTCTCTTCGAGCCGTTCGTCGGCGGCGGCCTTTTCACGGCGGCATCAGTCCCGCTGATCGCGCAGCTCGGCCCGTGGCCGGTGTTCGGCATCGCCGCGGTATTGCTGATTGCCTCGGTCGGTGTGGGGATGGTCTTTTTCGGCCCGAAGTCAGAGTAGGCGAGGCCTCAGTAGTCCCGAAGGGACACTTCGAGGCCACGCCTCCGGCCTCGCTTGACCGTGGTGGTTCTTAGGGTAGGCTGCGGGAGAAGTATCCCGCAGCCGCGAAATGCTTGGAGGCAGTATGGACTACATCGCCGGGACACTTCCGGGTCTCGAGTTCTGGATGGAAGTGGGCGTCGCGGCCGGCCTGATGCTTGTCGCATTCATCGCGGGCACCGTTGCCCATACGGTCTTGTTCGCGGTGCTCGGCCGCTTCGTCGACGAGGTTTCGACGCCGTGGTCGGAGCGCCTGGTGCACCATGCGCGCGGGCCGAGTCGCCTGATACTCCCGCTTCTGGCCATGAGCCTGGTGGCACCTTCACTGGAGTTGTCTCCGCGGGCGGTGGCGATGGTCGGCCACGTCCTCCAACTGCTGTTCATTATGTCGATCGGCTATCTCCTTATCAGGTTGATCCGCGGGATGAGCAATTTCGTCCTTTCCCGGTACGACACACAGGTGCAGGACAATCTGTCGGCTCGCCGGGTCCATACGCAGGTCCACGTGCTCGAAAGGATCCTGTACGCCATCGTGATCGTTGCGACCATCTCGTTCATGCTCATGACGTTCGAGGGGATACGCCAGGTCGGCGTGAGCATCCTGGCCTCTGCCGGCATCGGGGGACTCGTGCTCGGCCTTGCCGCACAGCAAAGCCTCGGGAACCTCATCGCCGGGATCCAGATCGCCGTCACGCAGCCGCTCAGTCTCGATGACGTCGTCATCGTGGAAGGCGAGTGGGGCGTAGTCGAGGAGATCACTCTTACTTACGTGGTGGTCCGCATCTGGGACGAGCGGCGACTCATGCTCCCTATCACGTACTTCATACAGACACCGTTCGAAAACTGGACGCGGACCTCCGCAGACCTGCTCGGTACCGTGATCCTTTACACGGACTACACGGTCCCGGTCGAGAGCATCAGAGCCGAGCTGGATCGTCTGTTGAAGACTACGGACCTGTGGGACGGCAAGGTGGCCGGCGTCCAGGTCACCGATTGCAGGCCCGAGGTACTGGAGGTGCGCCTCCTGGTCAGCGCGAGCGACTCGGGCAAGGCATGGGATCTGCGCTGTCTCCTGCGCGAGAAGATGGTCGAGTTCATCCAGGAGAAGCATCCATCGAGTTTGCCTCGCGTGCGGGCCGAGCTTGAGCCAACACCCGACACAGAGGTCCCGTGACGGCGGGTTCGCTCCAAATCTGGTATACTTATACATTGTGGTGAGCGGGGCCGGTCGGATATGTCCTTCCGGTCTCGTTTGCTGTCTACAGGAGGCGTTCCGCATGTCGGTGCTAGACTGGGTGCAGAGTGCGACATCCCAGGCAGAGGCAGTCGCATGGCATCGGAAGGACCCGCGTGACACCAGCATCCGCCACAAGCCCCCCGCCCTCGGAGCCGTCCGCGCTGTCCCGGCATGCGACCTGGATCATCGCCGCGATAGCATTCTTCGTGCTCGCCGCTCTCGTGGGCCTGATCGTCTGGGCCGTCGGGACGTCGGGCCGCGGCACATCGGCGCCCCGACCTGGATTCGAGCGTTTCGAACCCGCATGGGAATCGGCGATGCGCAAGGCGAGTGTTGAAGCCACGTTTCCCGCCGGACCGGTCGACATGACCCAGGTGCGGGTGAGCGGCACTCAGCCGTTCGAGGCTACCTTCACGGCCGAGGAGATATCGGCGCTGATGAGCGTCTATCGTTATGAGACCCGCATCAGTGGTCAGACTGTCGCTGCGGGTGACGTGGAGGTAGATTTTCCAGAAGAGGGAGTGGGTGCGATCGCCACCGTCTTGTTCGCCGAGGGCTCCCGCTTCAGGGCACGGGCGACGGCGCCGGTGACGTATGAGTCCGGACTGATCAGGAGCCCCGGGCTCACGGGGCTTCGCGTTGAAGGCTTTTCGGTAAGCGGCGCACGGCGGAACCAGGCAGGCGAAGCGCTGTTCACTTACCTGAACCGGTACCTCGATGCGGCTCCCGGACTCGAGGTCGAAGAGGCCCGGATCGTCAGGGATGGCGTATTCGTGAGAGGCTCGGCCCCTGAGAGCCTCGAGCACCCCGGGCCACTCGATCCCTGAGCAGCCCGAATAATCTCCGGCTCCCTTTGCGCGTCGTGAACAGCCTCCCGCGCTCCGGATGGGAATCGCTTTCGGGTGCGGCTACCTAACTTTTCAGGATCTCGATGAACTCATCGACACCGATGGCTGCCATGGTTTCGACTCGAACAGATCCCCGGGAAGCGAGTTCCACAGAAGCTCGCACGATGACGTCTTCGTCGGGGGCCTCCACGATGTTGACGAAATCGTACTTGCCGAGGACTGCGTACTGGTGGAGAACCTTCAGACCCATCTCCCCGAGTTGATTATCGACGTCCTTGATTCTTCCCGGATCTTCCTTCAGCGTTCTCGCACCCTGGTCTGTCAACCGGGTCAACATGACGTAGAGCGGCATAGCCCTCGCCTCCTCGGCGGAACACATAGTGGATCATCATTATCTGGGTACCCGTGCCGCGTCATGGCGAATCCCTGTGTTCGACTTGAGTCGTGACGGGATGAAGGGCTACAGGTAGTCTCTGAGCTGGCAGGGTATACCAGACTCGGAAGCATGGGTGGCGGGAACCGCTACACCGTATGAGGAGCCGTCGTGCACAGGCAGACCATCGTGGTAGCGCTTGGCGGGAACGCGTTGTTGAAGCGGTCCGAACCGATGACCGCCGAGATACAGCGCAAGAACATCCGCGTTGCCGCCCAGGCTCTCGCTCCGATCGCAATGGAGCACGATCTCGTGCTTGCGCATGGCAACGGCCCCCAAGTAGGGTTGCTCGCGTTGCAGGCTGCCGCCTACGCCGCCGTTGAGCCCTATCCTCTCGATGTGCTCGGTGCACAGACCGAGGGGATGATCGGCTACATGATCGAACAGGAACTCGGCAACCTGCTCCCTCCGGAGAAGCCACTGGCAACCATACTCACGATGGTCGAGGTCGACCCTCTGGACGAGGCGTTCACCGACCCTACGAAGTTCGTGGGTCCCGTCTACACGAAGGACGAGGCCCACAGGCTTTCTGTCGAGAAGGGGTGGGCCTTCAGGAAGGACGGTCGGGAATGGCGGCGTGTCGTAGCCTCGCCCGAGCCCAGGCGCATCTTCGAGCTCAACCCCATCAGGTGGTTGCTCGACAAGGGGACGGTGGTCATCTGCGCCGGCGGCGGAGGCATCCCCACGGCCTTTCTCCCCGACGGCTCGAACACGCTCGTCGGAGCGGAGGCCGTCATCGACAAGGACCGTGCGGGAGCGCTGCTCGCCCAGGAACTGGACGCGGACCTGTTCGTGATGGCGACAGACGCCGACGGCGTCTACCTGGAGTGGGGCAAGCTCACTGAACGGCTGCTCGAGCGCGTCACCGTGGAAGAGATCACCGCATACGAGTTCCCTCCGGGATCCATGGGCCCCAAGGTCGAAGCCGCGGTGCGATTCGTGAAGGCCACAGGCAAGCGCGCGGTGATTGGCAACCTGGACGATATCGAGCG
>SKKZ01000147.1 GCA_007123455.1 Coriobacteriia bacterium
GCCTTGCCAGCCCGGGTCTGCCCGGCGGCATGCTTGAGGCGCTCGAGGTCGCCTTCATCGGGGGGCTCGAGAGCGGCGGAGGCCATCCCGGCAACGTCCGGATCGGCGGGGACCCCGCACTCGGTCTCGGTGCGCGGGGAGGGAGCAAGCAGGGCAGCGAGCTCCCGCACCACCTCGGGAGGAAGATCGAGGGGTGCCGCCAGCGTCTGCGGACTCATGCCGCTTGCGGCAGCTGCCATGGACAGCAGACGTGCGATCGTGGCCGGAGACATGCGTGCGACGACATCGAGCATGCCCTTCATGGGGCGCCCCGAGGCGTCGGTGCTCATCGCGGAGAGCAGGATACGCACGCGCTCCTGCTCGCTCAGGCGCATCATCGCATCGGCGATGCGCGAGGCTGCCAGGTCACGGGTAGCCTGTTCGAGCTGGCCGATGGCGCCTGCGGCCTCATCCACCGCGTCACTGGTGCCGGCGCCGGCGTGCCAGCGTGCCGCGGCACCGAGCGTTTCTCGCGCAAGCTCGTCGAGGGGCGCGTTGATGAGATCGACTCCGGCGAGGCCCTCCTCGGCGGAACAGCGAAGACTGACCTCGATCACGGCCATGGTTTCCACACCGCCGGAGGTGAGCGCAACCCGGGGTCCTCCCGAGGAGCGCACGTCACGCGGATCGCATGCCGCGACGGAGATGAAAGTGGTCGCATCGGACATGCTCAGTCCCGGTGCGATGATCAACTGACCCACCTGCATGGCATGGAGGTTCTCGGCAAGGCCGACCGTCTGGTTGCTGGAGGTCGAGAGCTTCGTCTCGCCGATGCGAAACGCATGAGGGTCCACGAGCAGCCGGAGCGCACCCAGCTCCCGGGTCACCTCGTTCGAGCGGACAACGAGCCGGTCCAGTGCCTGGCGTGGAAGGTCGCTCGAGGGCGGATAGAGGCGCACAGCGTTGACCGCGGCTGCCAGGAGCCGCAGAACCTCCTCGACCTTGGGGTAATCGCGCGCTTCCACGTACCCTCTCCTCACGCACGCTCGATGACCGCAGCGCGTTCTATGCTACCTGTGTGTATATCGGTATCGATGTGCGAGAGTGTGAGCGATTCGTGTGGCAGGGGAGCTGGTGGCAGAAAAAGGCGAATGTCCGGGTGCCCGCGAGCCGATACTCGAATCAGGACCTATATGTGACCAGGGGAGCTGCCCGGTGTCCATGCGCAGCGACATGTACTACCGCGGCATCGCCGCAGAGGCGCTCGAACGCGCCTCGATAGACGAGCCGCCCGTCCCGCTCGAGGAACTCGCGGAGCGGCTCGGCATACCCCTGCGCCTCGTGCACCTGCCCGCGTTCTTCTCGGGCGCGATCATCGCCGAGGACGGGATGCCGGTCGCCCTCGTGAACTCGGCTCTCGAGGAGGAATCGCGCATGAAGACCCTGGCCCACCTGCTCGGCCACGTGCTCATCGTGCTCGCGGACCCCTCCGAGGCCTATCCCCGCAATAACGAGCGGGTCCACCGGGAGGCCGAAGCCGTAGCCAGCGAGTTGCGCCTACCCGAGCGCCTCGTTCGCGAACAAGCGCTCAAATGGTTCAACGACCATCGGTATCTCGCACGCCTCTTCGGCACGAGTGAGAGCGAGATGATGTACCGGATGCGCGAGTTGGGCATCATCAAAGCACGAGGGGTCCTCTGGGACTACTGATATCATCGGGTCGTCACCGGCGGCTTCGCCAGTGTAGCTCTGTGCCTTTCCAAGGAGGTTCCATGCGCACGTCGTTCGCGATCGGGGTCGACGTCGGCGGTACCCGGATCGCCGCGGGGCTGGTCGAGCGCAAAGGACGGGTGGTCAAAGACACGCGTGCGCTGACCCCGCATAACGGCCCGTTCGCCATCGTCGATGCGATCATCGAGGCGGTCGAGCAGGTGAGTCCCGGCGTGCACCCGAGCGAGATCGCGGGTATCGGCATCGGCCTGCCCGCGCAGGTGGACTTCATGAAGCAATCCGTCGAGTTCTGCACGAACTTGCCGCTTGCCGGTGTCGACGTGCGCTCGCTCGTTCTCTCACGGGTGCGCCATGAGGTGACACTCGACAACGACGGTAACCTCGCAGCCAACGGAGAGTATCGCTTCGGGGCTGCCAAAGGAGCGCGGGACTTCCTCATGCTCACCATCGGCACCGGCGTCGGTGGTGGACTGTTTCTCAACGGTGAGCCGTACCGCGGTTCGCGCGGCGTCGGTGGCGAGGTCGGCCACATGGTGGTCCAGATGGACGGGCCGCCCTGCCCGTGTGGAGGTCGTGGCCATGTCGAGAGCTATCTGAGCCGTCCTGTCATCGCGGCCCGCGGTCGGGAAGCAGCTGGCTCCTTCAAGGGCAGGGCGATTCTCGACGAGGCAGGCGGCAATGCGGACGATGTCACCGCCGAGGCGGTCATACGGGCCGCCCTCAAGGGTGATGAGATCGCGCGGGAGATCATGCTCGAGGCGGGCGAGGTGCTCGGCAGGGCCCTTGTCGGGCTCGTGAACCTGCTCAACCCGCGTTTGGTGGTCGTCGGCGGAGGCATCGGCGAATCATGCGCATTCATGGTCGAGCGTGCCGCCGAGGTCGTGAACGCGGAGGCCCTTGCAGGCCGCCGTGACGTGGTCTTCCAACAGGCCGAGCTCGGCAACGATGCGGGAATACTCGGTGCTGCGGCACTCGCGTTCGACGAACACGATTCGAGAGAAGGGCTTCACCGGTGAGTACAGACAAAGCCCAGGTCTGGTTCGCGCCCATACGCTCGAAAGGCAAGAAGAGCCTCGTCACGCGCGCCGGCGGTCTGCTGGATCATGCGGGACTGCGCCGCGCGATAGCCGAGGACGACCTGGTAGCCGTGAAGCTGCACTTCGGTGAGGCGGGCAACACCGGCTTCGTACAACCGATGTTCGTGCGCGAAGTCGTCGCCCGGGTCAAGGTCGCCGGGGGGAAGCCGTTTCTCACCGACGGCAACACGCTCTACCGCGGCCAGCGCGCCAACGCAGTCGATCACCTCGCATGCGCGCTTCACAACGGGTTCTCCTACGCGACCATCGAGGCGCCCATCCTCATAGCCGACGGGCTCGACGGTCGTGACTCGGTCGACGTGCCGATCGAGGGCGGGACACACTTCGAGAGCGTGCGCATCGGCTCGGTGGCCGTGCACGCCGACGCGATGGTCGTCGTGAGTCACGTGAAGGGACACGAGGCCACCGGCTTTGGGGGCGCGCTGAAGAACGTCGGGATGGGACTGGGGTGTCGCTCGGCCAAGCAGCGCATGCACGCCGATTTCAAGCCCGAGGTCTCAGCCGAGAAGTGTACCGCGTGCGGCAGGTGTGTCCGCTGGTGTCCTGTCGACGCGATCGTTCTCGGTCCCGACCGGGTCGCCGCCATCGACTACGAGGTCTGTTACGGGTGCGGCGAATGCGTCGCCGTCTGCCCCTACGCCGCTATCGCGACCCAGTGGAAGACGACGCCCGAAGCTATCCAGGAGAAGATCGCCGAGCATGTGGCAGGTGCGCTCGCGGGCAAGGAGGGCAAGGTCGTCTACCTTTCCTTCATCACCAACGTGACGCCGGACTGCGACTGCTGGACGTTCTCGGATGCCGCCGTCGTGCCCGACATCGGCGTCCTGGCCTCTGCCGATCCCGTTGCCATCGATCAGGCGGCATACGACCTCGTTACCGCGGCACCCGGACTGCCCGGCACGCGAGGCGAGGACTCGGCGGAGGGTGAGGACACCTTCCGCGCTGTCAGCGGCATCGACGGGACCCACACGATGGCCCATGCGGAGGCGCTCGGCCTCGGCACGAGGGCCTACGATCTCAAACGCATAGACTGATCTGCGAACCAGACCGAGACCCTGCGAGACGGAGGAGCACCGTGGACCACATAGGAGTGCTCAAGCGCGCGTGGCGCGTGACGTGGAGGTACCGCATCCTCTGGTTGTTCGGCCTGTTCGTGGGCGGTACCGGCGGAGGAGGCGGGGGAGGCGGCAACCTCACCGGCAGCGGGGACATCGACGCGCTGCCGATGCGTGAGATAGAGCGGGTCGGCTACTGGATGCAGGACAACATCGCCCTGATAGCCGCCGCCGCGGCCTTCTTCGCGGTGCTCGGACTCGGCATGTTCATACTCAGTGTCGCCGCCAAAGGAGGACTCGTCTTCCTAGTCAACGAGGCCGAGGACGAGCGTCCGGTGCGCGGCATGGACGGGTGGGCCGCGGGCTTTCGCAACTGGCTCAAGGTCTTCGGGATCGC
>SKKZ01000021.1 GCA_007123455.1 Coriobacteriia bacterium
CGTTCGTCGACCGTTTCCGGTACAAGAACACGAAAGCGCGCCAGGCACAGGACCGCGTCAAGCGCATCGAGAAGATCAAGGCCGAGATGGTCGAGTTACCCGAGGAGCGCAAGACCGTACGTTTCGCGTTCCCTCAGCCGCCCCGGACCGGCGATGAGGTCGTGACGCTTGCAGGGGTCTGCAAAGCCTACGGGGACAACGTCGTGTACGACTCGCTCGACCTGAGTCTCTACCGCGGCGATAAGGTGGCGCTCGTCGGGCCCAACGGCGCGGGGAAGTCCACACTGCTGAAGATGCTCGCGGGGGTTCTCGAGCCGGACGCCGGCCGACGGCGCTACGGCGTACACGTCGACGTCGCGTACTTCGCGCAGCATCAACTCGATGCGCTCGACACCTCGAAGAGCGTGTTCGACGAGCTCGATGCGGTGGCGCCCGGCTGGACGCAGGCCGAGGTCCGGCGCCTGCTCGGTGCCTTTCTGTTCAGCGGGGATGACGTCAACAAGCGGGTCAGTGTCCTGTCGGGAGGAGAACGTTGCCGTTTGGCACTGGCAAAGATGCTGGTCGAACCGGCTCCCTTGCTCTGTCTCGACGAGCCCACGAACCATCTCGATATCGCTTCATCCGACGTCCTGGAGGCAGCACTCGCTCAGTTCGCCGGCACACTCGTTCTGATTACGCACGACAGGCATCTCATCCGTTCGGTTGCCAACAAGATCGTGGACGTCCGGGACGGACGGGCGACGGTATTCCCCGGTGACTACGACTACTATCTTTTCAAGCGTGCCAAGATCGATGCCGAGACACGCGAGGTGGCACTGCCTGCCGATGGTGCCGCCCGCGAATCGGGCGGCAAACCGCCTGCGCAGCCGGGGGGAGGTGTCGACAGGTCATCGGATGCGCGCAAGACGAAGGACCGCAAGCGAGCCGAGGCCGAGATACGCAATCGTGCTTATCGCGCGACCCGGGAGAATCGGGCACGCCTGGTGGAGCTCGAGAGCGAGATCGAGAACTCGCAGTCCCGCCATGACGAACTTGTCAGGCTGATGGCTGATCCAGCCTTCTACGAGGACACCGATGCGTTTGCGGTCGCGATGAAGGAATACGCTGAGCTCAAACCTCGCCTGGCTGCGCTCGAGCGTGAGTGGGTTGAACTAGCCGATCGCATCGAGCGCACGGCGACAGGGGAGTAGCGTGCCGTGGCGTGGAGCGGCCGTATTTCACACTTTGTAACAATGTTTACAAGCCATCTGTGTTCTGCGAGAATCACTCCAATCGCACTCGGGTTCAGCCCGCCTGGGCACCGTGTGCAGCCGATGTAACGGGACGAGGGCATTACCCGCATCCGCAGTTGCCGTGCTGACTGGGGACCGGTGGGAGGCCCACCAGGGGGATGGTATGCAGGGCGCGTACGCCGAGAGCGTACTGTTCGTCGTCGGACTCGCCGCAGCGGCTGTGGGATTCATCCTGGTCGTGTTCCTGGCAAACGCGCTCCTTTCTCCGCGCAACCCCACTCCCGAGAAAGTCGAGCCCTATGAGTGCGGCATGCCGCAGGCAGGAATCCCCTGGGCGCCGGTGCGACACCGCTTCACAGCGATCGCGCTGCTTCTCGTGATCTTCGACGCGGAGGCAGCCATGCTCTTCGCGGTTGCCGGCGGGCTGCGCGGTTCGCCAGGCGGTGTCATCGCTGTCGGGATATTCGTCGGACTGCTCACCCTCGGTCTGCTGTACGCGTGGCGCAAGGGGGTGCTCGAGTGGCGCTAGTGGATCGGCTTGGCACCGCTCTCGACACCGGTCAGGGCGGCGGCATCATCCTGACCAGTGTGGATGCTCTGGCGAACTGGTCGCGCGGGAAATCCCTGTGGGCGATGCCCATGGGTACCGCGTGCTGTGCGATGGAGCTTATCGCAGCATCGTTCAACAAGTTCGACTTCGACCGCCACGGCACATTCCCGCGGCCCGATCCGCGCCACACCGATGTGATGGTCGTCGCAGGCACGATCACCCGAAAGATGGCTCCAGCCGTCAAGCGGCTCTACGAGCAGATGGCCGACCCCAAGTGGGTCATCGCCATGGGCAACTGTGCGGTTTCTGGCGGGATCTTCTACTACGACACCTATTCGGTGGTGCGCGGTGTCGACGAATTTCTCCCCGTCGATGTTTACATAGCCGGGTGCCCTCCTCGCCCTGAGTCCCTGCAAGACGCTGTGCTCCGTCTCCGCGAGCGTATCGCGACCGAGTCGATCTCCCCCGACCGTCGCCGGGAAGGCGTGTTGACGCTGCCGCTCTCCGGCGACATCTCCTTCGGTGTCCGTCCGGGCGGAGACACTCCGGACGGGGGTGACGACCGGTGAACATAACCGAACTCCGGGAGCACCTCTGTGAGGTCTATCCCGATTTGTGCCCCCTGTTCTCCATAGAGTTCGGTGACGGTGTGCTGGTCGTCGATTGCGATCGGCTATTCAGTGCCGCGAGCAACCTCAAGGATCTGGGATTCGACCGCCTCGGCATGGTCACCGCAGTCGATCGGCCGACTCACCTGGAACTCGTGTACCGTCTTCACTCGCGATCGATGTCGGCTGCGATATTTCTGAAGTGCACCGTGGATCGCGAATCCCCCGTGGCACACTCTCTCGTGGATCTCTGGCCGGCGGCACTGTGGCAGGAGCGCGAGGTCTACGACATGTTCGGCATCGTCTTTGAAGCCCATCCCGATCTTCGTAGGATCCTTCTTCCCGAGGAGTGGGAAGGCTATCCGCTTCGCAAAGACTACTCCGACAGGCGCGTGATACGCCGTCCTGACTACATCTGAGAGGAGGGTAGCGGTGGGACTGACTGTAGAGAGCAGAGAGTGTATCGAGACGCCTGAAGGCGGCGTCGTTGAGGAACTCGTTGTCAATATCGGCCCGTCGCACCCTTCGACTCACGGTGTCTGCCGAGTGATCGCGCACCTCGACGGTGAGATCGTCACACGCGCCGAGCCGGTGATCGGCTATCTCCATCGTGGTATCGAGAAGATGGCGGAGAATCGTACCTACCTTCAAGTCGTACCGCTGACAGACCGTCTCGATTACGTCGGCTCGATGTACGCGAACTGGGCGTACTGCCGGGCCGTCGAACGTCTCGCCGGGATCAGGGTCCCCGAGCGGGCCGAATACCTGCGTGTTGTCGTCTGCGAGCTCCAGCGCATCGCGAGCCATATGATGTCGATCGGTTCGGCCGCGGCAGATTCCGGCGCCGCCACGATGTTCATCTACGCGTTCGATCAGCGTGAGAGGATCATCGAGCTGTTCGAGGCGCTTTGCGGAGCGCGTCTCACGTATAACTACGTTCGCCCGGGTGGGGTGAGCTTCGACCTTCCGGATGGCTGGACCGAGACCGCGCTGGACTTCTGCCGTACCCATCGCGAGGCGCTGAACGAGATGGATCGTCTGTACTTCGGGAATGTGATCACGCGCGGCCGCCTGAAGGGGGTCGGCGTGCTGTCGGCCGACGACGCTGTCGCGTGGGGCGCGTCCGGTCCCGTTGCCCGTGGTTCCGGCGTGAACTGGGATCTGCGCAAGCACGACACCTACTCGGTGTACCCGCGATTCGACTTCGATGTTCCCACAGGAAGCAACGGGGATTGCTACGACCGCACCCGCGTGCGTCTCTACGAGTGCTACGAGTCATGCCGCATCGTAGAGCAGGCGCTTGCGCAGATGGAGCCCGGTCCGATCCGCACATCCGGTATGCCGCGTCTGCTTGCACCGCGCCCCGGTGACGCGTACGACCACATCGAGTCCGCACGGGGCTCTCTCGGCGTCTATCTCGTCTCTGACGGGTCTGTTCGCCCGTACCGGATGAAGGTGCGTTCTCCGGCCTTCTGCAACCTCGCGCTCCTCCCGATGCTGGCCGAGGGCCACATGCTGTCGGATCTCGTCGTGATTCTCGGCAGCCTCGACCCGGTCTTCGGGGAGGTAGATCGATGAGCGGCCTTGCATGGGGCGCCCTGTGGGGCCTGGCCGCCGGACTGGTTATCGCGCTTGCCGCGCTGATCGGCGTGTGGGCAGAGCGCAAAGTTGCCGGACGGATCCAGATGCGCATCGGGCCCCAGGAGCTCGGACCCTTCGGGCTGCTTCAGACTCTCTCCGACACCATTAAGCTGGTGTTGAAGGAGGACATCACACCCAAAGCCGCCGACGTCCGCGTCTTCCGGGTCGCGCCGCTGATAGTCTTCGCTCCGATCGCGATGTCGTTCGCGGTCATCCCGTACGC
>SKKZ01000078.1 GCA_007123455.1 Coriobacteriia bacterium
GTCGCAGCCGACCGCTTCTGCGTATCTCCTGAGCGTGCTCACCGAAGGCGAGTGCTTGGCTGGACCTTCGAGCCGTGAGATCGCGCTCTTGGTCGTGCCCATGCGCTCGGCGACTTGCTCTTGCGTCAGGCCGGCCTCAAGGCGAGCGCAAAGCAGCTCTCGCACGAGCGAGTACTCCTCCTCGAGAGCGTCGTACGCCGCGCTGAAACCCTTGCGCCGCAAGGCGCGGTCGAGGAACGCGTCGTGGTCGTGCGAAACCGGCTTGTAGGCTGAATCAGTCATCGCGCACCCGCTTCATCCGACGCCGCGCAGTGTCCAGTTCGTGTGCCGGAGTCGCTCTCGTCTTCTTGATGAACGCGTGCAGCATCACTATCCGCTGTCTACTCGCATAGCAATAGAGAACACGTCCCACGCCCTCCCGCCCGCGCGGTCGGAGCTCGAAGAGCCCGGACCCCATCGCACGAGAGTGAGGCATCCGCAGTGCGGGGCCGAACTCGAAGAGCAGCTCTATCACACGCGTGTAGTCAGCGAGGATGCCGATCGGCCACGACTCGATCTCGTCCATCACGCGCTGGTTGAAGTACTCGACAATGTAAGGCATCTCGAATGTTAGCAGATATGATAACTCTGCGAAATCTCTGAGTCGATTGCCCAGCTCATCGCCGACACCGTGGTTGCCACTACCGTCCTCCTGCCCGTCGCTGCCGCGGCCGCTACTTCATCGCATCCAACCTCGCTTGCAGCTTCTCCCGAACGTCCCGGGTGAGGTACCGGGCCGCACGGATCTCTCCCGAATCCAGGCCGAGGAGCTTCACCTGCTCCGCCCCCTTGTCCGTGCACAGGATGAGCCCTACCGGGGCTAAGTCGCCCGGGTGGCGCTGGTGGGCATCGAGCCAGCGCAGGTAGAGCAGCATCTGACCGTAGTCGCCCGGATCGAGCGGGCGAGTCTTGAGTTCGACAGCGACGTAGCAGCGCTCCGTGATGTGGTAGAGGAGCAGGTCGAGGCGGAAGTCGCGACCGTCGACCGTCATGCGCTTCTGGCGCTCCACGAAGGCGAAGCCGACTCCGAGCTCGAGCAGGAACCGCTGGATCTCGTCGAGGATTGCTGTCTCGAGCTGGGATTCCGTGTGCTTGCCGGGCAGACCGAGGAAGTCGAGCACGTACGGATCCCGGAAGAGGATGTTCGAGCCCGCGTTGTCAGGTGCCTGCGATTCCGGGTCGGCAGTCATGATCTGGTTGTCGGAGTCATCACCGGTGATGGTACGCACGTAGAGCTGACTTGCGATGCGTTCGCGCAAGGTGCGTACGCTCCAGCGTTCACGCGCGGCGTGGGCCGCGTAGAACTCGCGCTCATCCGAGTCTTCGAGCACGATGATCTCGACGAAGTGGCTCCAGCCCAATTGTCGCGACAGTGTCGCGACAATTGAGACATCAGGGAAATGATCCGCAAACTGGATCATCCGCAGGAGGTTGGACCTGCTCCAACCCCGGCCATAGCGCTCGGCCAGCCGCGCCGCAAGACGTCTGACCATCGCCTGTCCGTATTCGGCCCGTTCGCCGCCGAGCACCTCGCTGCGCACGAGCCGGCCTACGCTCCAATAGAGCATGACGAGATCACTGTTCACTGCGACGGCTGTTCTGGTTTGCGCCTGTTCGATCAGCCCAGAAATGTCGCCGAAGAGAGTTTCTTCGACATCCCGAATGGTGCCGTCGTCACTGCTGTTGCCCACATCGTCTCCGCTCGGTCGGTGAGAACTCCTCGGGCCGAGCGTATCGGGACGGCCTTCCGGGATCAGTCCGGTTCCTTACCGCAGAGCGCGACAAGGATCGGTGTCGGGTGGGGGACTCGAAGGGGTCATGTGCGCGGCGAGCGGCAGGCAGTCGGGCCCCGACCCAGGATGCATCAGGGTTCTGGGGCTCTGACCAGCACATGCGTAACGAGTTGGCCCAACTCGAGTCCAAAGGGTGGCTGGAGCGCCTGGAGAAGGGGCGCTATCTCATCATCCCGCTGGAGGCCGGGGTCAACAGGGAGTGGAGCGAGGACCCGCTCAAGATCGGCACCTTCTTGGCGTCCGAGGGTGCTGCGGCGTATTGGACAGCCTTGCGACACTGGGGCTGGACCACTCAGTTGCCACGCACCCAGCTATTCATCACACCGGTCCGAAGGTTCAACCGGGAGACGACCGTGCTCGGAGTGCGATACCGGTTCGTGATCATGAAGCGAGAGCGGATCTTCGGGATACGTGAGGATTGGCAGGAAGGATTCAAGGTTCGGGTGACCGACCCGGAAAGGACGATGCTCGACATCCTCGACCGCACCGACCTGTCGGGTGGAATCGGCGAGGTCTCTGCGGCCCTGCAGTCCGCATGGGGCGACCTCGACGTGGTAACACTGCTCGGCTACATCCGGCGGTACGGGAGCGGAACGGTGCCGAAAAGACTCGGCTATCTGATCGAGCAACTGCGGTTGCCCGCGCAGATCGGCTTGGTAGACGAGTTGCGGAGTTTGATCGGGAGCGGAATCACGCAGCTCGAACGCGGAGGACCGAAGACCGGGGTCATGACGAGACGATGGAACCTCCAGATCAACGCCGGCGAAGCAACGCAGAGGTCGTTCCATGATTCCTGATGCGACAGTGAAGGGCATCGCCCGTCGTCTCGGCGTCGATCCGATGGTCGTGGACCTCGACCACGCGCTCGGCGTCGTCCTGTGGGCGCTTTCGGATGTGGGCGAGCCGGTGTCCACCTGGGTCTTCAAAGGCGGATGGTGTTCGGCCCTGGTGCGTTGCATGTACTCAGAATAGTGAGTAATATTACTCAATAGGATGAGCAAATAGGTTCTCCGGAGGTGATACCGGTGTACCGTCGGCCTCTCGACGCCCGCCTGGCCCAACGACTGGCCGAGCCCCGGCACCTCATGCAATGCGTCGCGGGTCCCCGACAGGTAGGCAAGACCACCTCGGTGCTTGCAGTGCTCGAGGAGTCCGACGCCGCGACGCACTATGCCAGTGCGGATTCGCCTGCCACCCACAACGGCGCATGGATCCGGCAGCAATGGGAGACCGCTCGAGCTCTGGGCGGTGGCGGAACCGCCGTGCTCGCCCTCGACGAAGTCCAGAAGATTCCCGGATGGTCGGCGGAGATCAAGGCGCTGTGGGACGAGGATACCCGTGCGGGTCGTGATGTGCGTGTCGTGCTCCTCGGTTCTTCGCCCCTGCTGATGCAGAGTGGGCTCTCCGAGAGTCTGGCGGGCCGGTTCGAGCTGCTCAGATGGACCCACTGGACGCTCTCCGAGTGCCAGGAGGCGTTCGGGTGGGACCTGGAGACGTTCCTGTTCTTTGGAGGCTATCCCGGTGCGGCACCTCTGGTGGGCGATGTGGATCGGTGGCGCGCCTACATCGTTGACTCGCTGATCGAGACCACCCTCTCGCGGGACATACTGCTCATGACACGAGTCGACAAACCGGCGCTGCTCAGGCAGTTGTTCGGCCTGGCGTGCGAATACTCCGGGCAGGTGCTCTCGTATACCAAGATGCTTGGCCAGTTGGTCGACGCCGGCAACACGACCACGCTCGCCCATTACCTTACGCTCCTCGAGGGGGCCGGGCTCGTGACCGGGCTGCAGAAGTACTCAGGTTCAGCGGTGCGACGCCGAGGGTCAAGCCCCAAGCTACAGGTACTGAACACCGCTCTGATGACAGCGCTGTCCCGTCGCACACCTGAGCAGGCGCTGCTCGACACCGAGTGGCGTGGTCGGCTCGTAGAGTCGGCTGTCGGCGCGTACCTGTGGAGCCGCTCAGTGGCGGAGGATCTCACCCTCAACTACTGGCGCGAAGGTGGCAGCGAGGTCGACTTCATCGTCGAGACCCCGGGGGAAGTGTTCGCAATCGAGGTGAAGGGCGGGACTGCGTCAAGGCATCACTCCGGGACGGCTGCATTTCTGAGGCGGTATCCGTCGGCGCGACCCGTCCTCGTCGGGGTGGACGGCATCGGAATCGAGGACTTCCTCACGGGAAGGGGAGGGCTCTAGACGGATCCACCGCGCCTGTGGTAGGGCGATCGCAGCGCCGTGCCCATGAATGAATCGCGTGCATCGCCGCGGCGGGCCCTGTACCTCAGCGCTTGACACCGCAGTTGAGAATGGATACCATTCAGACCATGAATGGAAAGCATTCACATGGTCAAGCGTCGGCGAACGCACGTGGCGGGCGGGAGTATCTGCCCCGATGGATGGCGTCGGAGA
>SKKZ01000254.1 GCA_007123455.1 Coriobacteriia bacterium
CGGATGCTCGGATTCGGTGCGGGCGTGGTTCTCGGCGCGCAGGCTGTCGCCGTGCTCAAGGGGGAATCCCTCGGTGCGATGCTAAGCGGAAGAGGCGGCGGATCGATAGAGCGGAGCATCCGGA
This sequence comes from Coriobacteriia bacterium, assembly GCA_007123455.1. GTDB lineage: Bacteria > Actinomycetota > Coriobacteriia > Anaerosomatales > SLCP01 > SKKZ01. Next base: position 125 of record SKKZ01000254.1, read on the forward strand.
TCAAGCGTTCGCCGGCAGACGTCTACGCGTTCGTGCGGCAATTCGACAACCTGCGGGAACTGATGGCATACACGCACGACGTCCGAGAGGACCCCGACGGGCGCATCCACTGGGTCATCCGACTGGCGAACGGCTTGAAGCTTGCCTACGACGGAGAGATCATCGATGAGGAGCCGGGACGGATCTTCACCTATCGTTCAGCTGCAGAGGAACCGTTCGACGAGACGGGGACACTCCTGTTTGAGACCGCTGGTGAAGGAGAAACCCAACTTACCGTGCGTGTCGCGTGGGCGTTCCCGGCCGGGGCGGCAGGCGATGCGCTCGCAAAGGTTTTCGAGCCGGTCACCGAGGACATCCTCGACGAAGCGCTGCGGAAGCTCAAGCGGCGTCTCGAGGCATAGCGTGTCGCGAAACGACAGGTGAGAGAAGGCGCTCAGGATGAACGAGCGGACGATCGACAGGCTGAGAGCGCAGAGCGAAGAGGTCTGCGCCGAGCTCGACAGGATCGAAACGGGTATAGATGAAACCCCCTCTTATCTGAAGCGTTCGTACCTGACGGAACTGCTCGAACTCCGTCAGCGCTGTGAGGCCCTGGAGGTCCGGATCCGCGACGTGGCATCGAGTGACGCGTCTGGGGCCGGGGCATGGACGAATCTCCTCGCGGTCGCGGGCGCCGCTACGTCGCGTATAGAGAAGCTCATCGTCGCGACGGAGGACACGCGTCCACACGAGGATCACGACATCGATGAGGTATGCGTGGACGAGCAGGACGACCCCGAGGACCGGGATCCCGGGGCTCTGCCCGGCTCCGTGCTGGGAGTCGGTGGTGCGACCGCGGGGCTAACCCCGCTGAGTGAGCTACCCGAGTCCGAGGAGCCGTGAGTGTCAGAGCACGTGCCTCGTCAAGGGTGTCCTGACATCGGCAGGACAGTCTTCCGCGCAAGCACCCCCTCTTGGTCTCGATAGACTAGCCGCCGGGTCGTGCAGCGGTCACGCGCGGAGCAGTTGCGACATGTCTCATGCTTCCAGTGAAGCGCTCAGCCGAGCTGACTGACCTCGGGCGCCTGAGCTGATGCCTGAATCGGGCAGCACACTGGCGAAGAAAAGGCGCGTCTGCGGGTTGCTTTGTAGGAGGAAATCCTATATAAGAAACATACGCAATAAGGAGGAGGCATGTCCGTCGCTCAGGACGAGATAGACCGCCGGGTCGGGCTGATGAAGGACGCGCTCCGTGAACGGGGGATGAAACTTACCCACCAGCGGATCGAGGTCGTGCGAGAGATCGCGGCCGCGGATGATCACCCGGATGTCGAGCGCATATTCCGTAGCGTGCGTACACGAGTTCCTACGATCTCGCTGGACACCGTGTACCGCACCCTCGCCACGCTGGTCGAGCTCGGCTGCGTGACGCGCGCCACTCTCACGCCCGGGCCTGCCAGGTACGACGCCAACGTGACCCACCATCATCATTTCGTGTGTACGCGATGCGGCATCGCAAGCGACATCATCGATCCCGGCCTCGATGCGATTTGCGTGTCCGCAGGTACCAAGAGGCTCGGTAGGGTCGAGACCGTGGAGGTCCGGCTGCGGGGGACATGCTCGGACTGCGAGCGAGATGGAGGCACCGACCGCATAGGTCAGCACTCGTAGCGACGAATCTCATGGGGAAGCAGAGAGAGAGAGGATCACAGATTATGAGCGAAGACAGTAAGTGCCCGGTAACGGGTAGGGGCCATGGACGAGCGACCGGTCGCGGGACATCGAACCGGGAATGGTGGCCGAATCAGTTGGATCTCGGTGTCCTCCATCAGAACCCGCCCGCAGGCGATCCGATGGGCAAGGATTTCGACTATGCCGGGGAGTTCGAGACGCTCGACCTGGACGCAGTCAAGCAGGACCTCTATGCGCTGATGACCGACTCGCAGGAGTGGTGGCCGGCCGACTACGGCCACTACGGCGGGCTCTTCATCCGAATGGCATGGCACAGCGCGGGCACCTATCGCCTGGCCGACGGCCGTGGCGGCGGCGGGTCGGGATCCCAGCGCTTCGCGCCGCTCAACAGCTGGCCCGACAACGCGAACCTCGACAAGGCGCGCCGTCTGCTGTGGCCGATCAAGCAGAAGTACGGCCGTAAGATCTCCTGGGCCGACCTGATGATCCTCGCCGGCAACTGCGCTCTCGAGTCGATGGGATTCAAGACGTTCGGATTCGCGGGCGGACGAGAGGACGTTTGGGAACCCGAGCAGGACATCTACTGGGGCGCCGAGGGCGAGTGGCTCGCCGACGAGCGCTATTCCGGCGACCGTGAACTCGAGAACCCGCTCGCAGCGGTGCAGATGGGCCTCATCTACGTGAATCCGGAAGGGCCGAACGGCAACCCGGACCCGGTCGCTTCCGGTCGCGACGTGCGGGACACCTTCGCACGTATGGCCATGAACGACGAGGAGACCGTCGCGCTCGTCGCCGGTGGCCACACCTTCGGGAAGTGTCATGGTGCGGGCGACGCCGCTCATGTCGGCCCGGAGCCCGAGGCGGCCCCCATCGAGGAGATGGGCCTCGGCTGGAAAAGCAGCTTCGGTAGCGGCGCGGGCCCCGATGCGATCACGAGCGGCATCGAGGGCGCGTGGAAGCCCAACCCGGACACGTGGGACATGGGCTATCTGAAGGTCCTCTTCAAGTACGAGTGGGAGCTGGTCAAGAGTCCCGCCGGCGCTCACCAGTGGCTGGCCAAGGACGTGGACGAAGAGGACATGGTGGTCGACGCGTTCGATCCGTCCAAGAAGCACCGCCCGATGATGACCACGGCCGACCTCTCGCTTCGCTTCGACACGATCTACGAGCCGATCTCACGGCGCTACCTCGAGAACCCCGAGGAGTTCGCAGATGCTTTCGCCCGTGCCTGGTTCAAGCTCACCCACCGCGACATGGGACCCCGCTCGCGCTATCTCGGCCCGGAGGTCCCGGAGGAAGAGCTCCTCTGGCAGGATCCGGTGCCCGCGGTCGATCACGAGCTCATCGACGAGCAGGATATCGTCGCACTCAAAGACAAGATTCTCGCCTCCGGCCTGTCGGTCTCGCAGCTGGTCTCGACCGCCTGGGCCTCGGCGTCCACCTTCCGCGGCTCGGACATGCGGGGCGGAGCGAACGGGGCGCGTATCCGGCTGGAACCGCAGAAGGACTGGGAGGTCAACCAACCCGAGCAGCTCGCCGCCGTGCTCGAGGCGCTCGAGGGCATCCGGGCCGACTTCAACGCCGCGCAGTCAGGCGGCAAGAGAGTGTCGCTTGCCGATCTCATCGTCCTGGGTGGGTGCGCCGGCGTGGAGCAGGCGGCCGGGGACGCAGGTCACGACGTGACGGTCCCGTTCACCCCGGGGCGCACGGACGCGTCGCAGGAGCAGACCGACGTGCAGGCGTTCAAGGTGCTCGAGCCGGCTGCAGACGGGTTCCGCAACTACCTCAAGGCCAAGTACTCCGTCTCTGCGGAGGAGCTGCTGCTCGATCGTGCGCAGTTGCTGACGCTGACCGCTCCCGAGCTGACGGCTCTCGTCGGCGGCATGCGCGTCCTGGGTGCCAACTTCGGCGGATCGAAGCACGGCGTGTTCACCGATCAGCCGGAGACGCTCACCAACGACTTCTTCTCGAACCTGCTCGATCTGGGCACCGAGTGGAAGGCGACCTCGGAAGATGGAGACGTGTTCGAGGGCAGCGATCGCGCGACGGGCGAGCTCAAGTGGACCGCCACCCGTGTCGACCTGATCTTCGGCTCGAACTCCCAGCTCCGAGCACTCGCAGAGGTCTACGCGTGCGAGGACTCCCGGGAGAAGTTCGTGCACGACTTCGTAGCAGCGTGGGACAAAGTCATGAACCTCGACCGCTTCGACGTCGCCTGATCCCGGTACCGTCGTCCTCGATGCCTCGCACGTCCGAGCACTTGAATCTCTTTCTGTGATACAGCACAACGGCCCCGGTGGCATCCGCCCCGGGGCCGTTGCATGTCCGGCGTTCGGGCACCGGTCCTGTGTCACGCGCCTAGACGTATGGGTTGCGTCTGATCGGCAGATCGGCGGTCATCAGACTTCTGCGCGAACTACGCGAGCGC
>SKKZ01000225.1 GCA_007123455.1 Coriobacteriia bacterium
CAGACAGGACCAGGTTCGTGCTCGACGAGAAGGAGATGCCGACGAGGTGGTACAACGTCATCCCGGATCTGCCGGCACAGCTCGCACCGCCGCTGCATCCGGTGACAGATGAGCCCGTCGGCCCGGATGCGCTCTCGCCGCTCTTCGCGATGGAGCTCATCAAGCAGGAGATGTCGATGGAGCACTACATCGAGATCCCCGAGGAGGTTCAGAACGTCTACCGGACGTACCGTCCGGCGCCCCTCAACCGCGCGCTCCAGCTGGAGAAAGAGCTCGGCCTGCCCGAGGGCGTCAAGATCTTCTACAAGTATGAGGGTGTCTCGCCCGCGGGCAGCCACAAGCCCAACACGGCGATTCCTCAGGCCTTCTACAACAAACAGGAGGGCATGAAACGAATCACCACCGAGACCGGTGCCGGGCAGTGGGGCAGCGCACTCTCGATCGCGTGCGCACTCTATGACATGGAGTGCGTGGTCTACATGGTAGGTATCTCATACCGCCAGAAGCCCTACCGCCGCATCCTCATGGAGACCTACGGCGCCGAGGTCATCGCCTCACCGTCGACCCGCACCAATGCCGGTCGTCACGTGCTCGACCTCGATAAGGACTCGCTCGGCAGCCTGGGCATCGCTATCTCCGAAGCTGTCGAAGACGCCGCGATGCGTGAGGACAGCCACTACTGCCTCGGCAGCGTTCTCAACCACGTGTGTCTGCACCAGACCATCATCGGCGAGGAGGCCATCGCACAGATGGAGATGGCCCAGGCCGAGCCCGATGTCGTCGTCGCGTGCGTAGGCGGCGGCTCGAACTTCGCCGGGCTGGCGTTCCCGTACTACAAGCGGCGCCTCGAGGGTAAGTCCAACGCGCGGCTGGTGGCCGTCGAGCCCAAGGCGTGCCCGACACTCACCGCGGGTGAGTACCGGTACGACCTCGGTGACGAGGCAGGCATGACGCCGAAGATGCTGATGTACACGCTCGGCCACGACTTTGTGCCCGCCGGTATCCACGCGGGTGGCCTGCGCTACCATGGTGACTCACCGCTGGTATCGATGCTTCGCAATGAAGACGCGATCGAGGCGGTGGCGGTCCACCAGAACCCGTGCTTCGAGGCCGCGGTCATGTTCGCGCGGACCGAGGGCATCTTGCCGGCGCCGGAGAGCAGCCACGCGATCCGCACAGCCATCGACGAGGCGCTGGCGGCCCGTGAGGCCGGCGAGGACCGGACGATCCTGTTCGGCCTGTCCGGTCACGGCCACTTCGACCTGGCGGCCTACGAGGCGTACAACGCCGGCCAACTCGAGGATTATGATTTCGCCGCGGGAAGCATGTGCGAAGGCGCCTAGGCGTCGTCGCAGAGAGGCAAGGGAGTCGTGCGTAACGTAAGGACACGCGTTAAGGTCTGCGGGCTCGCCTCGGCGGTGGACGCCGCCGAGGCGGTGCGCGCCGGTGCCGACGCCCTCGGGGTGGTTCTGGCCGAGTCACCGCGTCAGGTGACACAGACCGAGGCCGAAGAGATCTTCGCGGCCGTTCCTCCGTTCGTGGCCCGCGTCGGCGTGTTCGTCGACGCTCCGGCCGACTACGTGGAACGTGCGGTGGCGCGGCTCAACCTGACCGCCGTCCAGTTCCACGGGTCGGAGAGTCCCGAGCGGTGCGCCTCCGCTCCGGCACCGGTCATCAAGGCGGTGCGCGTGCGCCCCGGGTTCGACGCAGCCGAGCTCGACGCCTACCGGGATCATGTGGCCGCGTTCCTCTTCGACACCTACGTCGAGGGTGTAGACGGTGGCACGGGCAAGACGTTTCCCTGGGATTCGGCTTCCCCGCTGCCGTCGTGGGCTCCGGTGATCGTCGCCGGCGGACTCAATCCGGTGAACGTGGGGGAGGCTATCCGCATACTCGGCCCCTACGGCGTGGATGTCTCCTCCGGTGTCGAGGAGCGACTGCGCCAGAAGGACCGTTTCAGATTGCATGCGTTCGTGGCCGCGGTGCGCGCGGCAGACGAGGAGGTACGACCGTGAGTGACGTGTTCCTGCCCTCGGCCGAGATGGCCTACTCGAGCCCCGATGCGCAAGGGTTCTTCGGACCGTACGGGGGCACGTTCGTCCCCGAGACGGTGATACCCGCGCTGACCGAGCTTGACGCGGCGTTTCGCGAGGCCTTGGACGACCCTGACTTCACCGGGGAGTTCGGTTCGCTGCTGCAGGACTACGTCGGGCGCCCTACGCCGCTGTACCGGGCAGACCGCCTTGCCGAAACGGTCGGGCTCGGCCGTATCTACCTGAAGCGCGAAGACCTCAACCACACCGGCGCGCACAAGATCAACAACACCCTCGGCCAGTGCCTGCTCGCACGGCGGATGGGCAAGAAGCGTGTCATTGCCGAGACCGGGGCCGGACAGCACGGGGTCGCCACCGCCACCGCCGCGGCTCTCATGGGGCTGGAGTGTGCGGTCTTCATGGGCACCGAGGATATCCGCCGGCAGTCGCTCAACGTCTACAAGATGCGGCTGCTCGGTGCCGAGGTCGTGCCGGTGGCCGAGGGCAGCGGGACCCTTGCCGACGCGGTCACGGGGGCGCTGCGCCACTGGGTGGAGCGGGTCGGCGATACGTTCTACGTGCTTGGTAGTGCGGTCGGTCCGCATCCGTACCCGGTCATGGTCCGCGAGTTCCAGAAGGTGATCGGCGAGGAGACCCTCGTCCAGCTCCAGGGCCGGGCCGAGCGAGTTCCCGACGCGGTGATCGCGTGCGTGGGGGGCGGCAGTAACGCCATCGGCATGTTCTATCCCTTCCTGCGCGACCTGCCCGCAGGCAAGCGCCCGCTCCTCGTCGGCGCGGAGGCGGCAGGACTCGGTGTGGAGACCGACCGGCACGGGGCCGCTCTCACCAAAGGGCTGCCCGGCGTGCTGCACGGCTTCTACTCCTACCTGCTCCAGGATGAGGCGGGCAACCCTCTCGAGGCGTACTCCATCTCGGCGGGCCTCGACTACCCGGGTGTGGGCCCCGAGCACAGCTACCTGAAGGACGAAGGGCTCGTGCGCTACGAGGCGGTCACCGACGCCGAGGCGCTTGCCGCCTTCGCGATGCTCACGGAGACCGAAGGCATCATTCCCGCCATCGAGAGCAGTCACGCGCTCGCGCTGCTGCCGAGACTCGCGCCCGAGCTCGGCGCGGACGGCGTCGTAGTGGTCAACGTCTCGGGACGCGGCGACAAGGACATGGACATCGTGCGGGAGGCCGGTCTGGGTGGCGAGTGAGGGTGCAGCCGCACGCGGACTCGGTCGTGGCTTTCCGGCCGACCGGGCGGCGCTCGTCATCTACCTGATGGCGGGCTATCCCGACCGGGCGACGTCGCTCGCCGCGCTTCACGCCGCCGCGCGGGGCGGCGCCGACGTCATCGAGCTCGGTGTACCGTACGGCAACCCGCTCGCTGACGGCCCGACGATCGCCGAGGCGGCGACGGTGGCCCGCGAGGGAGGCTTCGGGCTCGGAGAGTCCATCGCACTTGCCGCGGAGTTCCTCGCGGAGGCGGGGCCGGATGCCCCGCCGGTCGCGCTCATGACCTACCTGAATCCCCTCATGCGCATGGGGCCGGCCCGTGCGGCCGCCGCAATGCGCGAAGCGGGAGTGGCCGGCGTGATCGTTCCCGACATGCCACCCGAGGCTGCACGACCATGGCTCGCCGCATCCGGGGGGATCGATACCGTCTTCCTCGCCGCTCCGACCTCGACGCCTGAGCGTTTGGCGACCGTCGGCTCCGCCTCGGCCGGATTCGTGTACTGCGTCTCGACCACCGGGGTGACGGGGGAGCGCACCGGGCTTTCCGCGGAGCTCGGCGGCCTGGTCGAGAGCGTACGGGCCCACACAACCCTTCCGGTGGCGGTCGGATTCGGTGTGTCGGGACCCGAGCAGGCGGCAGCGGTCGCCGGGATCGCCGATGGGGTGGTGGTGGGCTCGGCGGTGGTGCGCCGCCAGGACGACCCGTTCGCGGTCGAGGCATTCGTCGAGCTGCTCGCCGGAGCGGTCAGATCCGCACGCTCGTGAGTCCTGTCACAAAGAAACGGCACCGGTGGGAGTTCCCCACCGGTGCCGTTAGGTTCGGCACTGTGTGCGTGGCGCTACTTGTAGTGGTGCACCACTTGCACTTTGTATCCCGAGCCGTTGCACTCGGGACACTTCTGGTGCTTCGCGCCCTGGGGCTTCTCGATCTTCACGTACCGATCACCC